>CAYUBU010000201.1:0-2574 GCA_964443105.1 uncultured Nitrospirota bacterium | reverse complement strand
GATCTTTCTTCATGTAGGTCAGCAGTTCCTCCCGCCTCTCATAGAGCCGCTTTGGCTTGCGACCGCCGTGCCTGGCAAGAACGTAGGAGGTGAGAAGAGGAAGGGCAATGGTGGTGTCCACATAGGCGACCACAGAATCGGACAATCGCTCGGGATCCACTTTACCCCAGGAGACGGCTTCCGCGGGTGTTGCGCCCGAGAGTCCCCCGGTATCGGGGCGGGCGTCGGTAATCTGGAGAAAATAATCATGGCCCGCCTCCTCCAGCCCGAAAACCTCCTGAATCTGGGGTTCGGTCTGGAGCACGAAATTCTTGGGCGAACCGCCGCCGAGAATGACCACACCGCTCTTCAATCCGGTCTTCTTCGCGTGGTAGACGATGGCCGCGGTTTCATTGACATCGAGGGATACATCCAGTCTGGGACCGAGGCCCTTCATTCTCAAGGCCGCTATATTCATCCCGATGGAGGAATCGCCCGGCGATGACGTATAAACGGGCACGCCCTGCTGATACGCGGCGGAGAGAAGACTGACCGTTCCCAGGCCCAGGGCCTTTTCGCGCTGGGCCACATATTTCCCGATGAGATAGTGGAGCTCGGCGGTCCCCATCTCTTTCTGGAAATCAGGCGCAGCGAGGATCTCATAAAAGAACTTGTCCGTTTCGAGGAGCACGTCGAAAGAAAAGAGGATATCGTAAATCCGGACGACTTCGTTCTTCTTGAGCTCCACATCATCGAGAAACGGCGTCCCCCGGTGGAGGGTCAATCCGATACCAAAATGGGTGTCATGGTAGAGGTTCGCTCCGGTGGAAACAATCCAGTCCACAAAGCCCTGCTCGATCAAGGGGATGAGGCATGACCGGCCGAGACCGGCAGGCGTCAGGGCTCCAGACAGGCTGAGTCCCACCGTCACCTCATCGCCCAAAATCCTTGTATTGAGGAGCCTGCAGGCTTCCCGGATCCTGCCGCCGTTGTAGGCAAGAAACGCCGTGTCCACAAGATCGGCCACGGTTTCATCGCCTCGAATAGGGCCTGGCTCTATGGCATTGCCCGAAAGGAAAGGGTTCTTCTCGTCAGACATGTCCGCCTCCCAGAAAAAACATGGGCAACTCTAGCAGGAAGGGCGGAAGTTTGTCAAGGCAGCCCCAGCCGAGGTGACCGTGGTAGCGCTCCGAAATGCCCGAACGAACCTCTTGGAACAGGAGGTCTTTAAGAAAGGGTGGAAGCTAATGCTGCCACCCTTTCTGGAGAGCGCCGTGTCTATTCACGGCATTTCCATGTTCCTCGGCATGGGATGACCATTTGTCTTTCGTCAAAGGGTCCCTCCCCCTGCAATGTGCGCGCCACCGTCGAGATGGGATCAATGAATGACCCGCCGCCGCAACCCAATATACCGCAGATCCAAAATATGATAGTTGAGCCGACAGCTATCGCTGCAGCGACTGCCCCCAGAGGTTGGCCGTGCCGTAATTGCCCCCAATCTCTTGACTTTGCGGGCGGTTCTGTCATACGATAAATCAACTTCAATAACGGGCTGACAAGGAAGAGATGGACAATTTTGAAGACCTGGCCGTACTGATCAATTCCCACTATCCCATTATCTGTATCGAAACATTTGAAGAGGCCCGGGTCAACAAGAAGGTGGAAGCGGTTTGCCGCACGCTGGACCTCCCCCTTTTTGTCTGGACCGCGACTCAGGGTGTGGTTCGTCTTCACGAGGCAAGGCCGATCTATAAAACGAATCACGCCCTGGACGCCCTGAACTTTGTCCATAGCTCCTCCCTGGACGCAGTTTACCTGCTCAAAGACCTCCACACTTATTTCGAAGATCCTTTGGTTGTCCGAAGGCTAAGAGATCTGGCCCAGGATTTCCGGGTACAGCGGCGCTCCCTGATCCTCACGGCACCGGCATTCACCATTCCCCTGGAACTGCAAAAGGAGGTTGCCTGGTACGAATTGAAACTCCCGGACCGTGGGGAGTTGAGAAAGCTGGTACGGACCGTGGTCCATGATATCGCGGCCAAACATCCCGTCAAGATAGAGATCGAGGCAAAAGACGGCGGTGTGCTGATCGACAGCCTCATGGGCCTCACCCTGTCGGAAGCGGAACGGCTGGTGACCCGGGCGATCATGGAAGACGGTGTTCTCGACGGTACAGACATCCCGGTCATCCAGGAGGCCAAGAAAGACAAAATCGCCAAGTCGGGGATCCTTGAGTTTTTCCCCCGGCGCGACTCCTTCGCCCACGTCGGCGGCCTGGATCAGTTGAAGCGGTGGCTCCGCGTCCGGCAGGGCGCTTTCTCGAAGCAGGCCCGGGAATTCGGCCTGACGGCTCCCAAGGGTGTGCTTCTCCTCGGCGTCCAGGGATGCGGAAAGAGCCTCATGGCGAAGGCCATCGCCCAGGAGTGGCGTCTCCCACTGCTCAAGCTCGACACCGGGCGCCTCTACAGCAAGTATCTCGGTGAGACGGAGAAGAACCTTCGGGAAGCCATCCGGCTCTCCGAATCCCTCGCCCCGGTCATTCTCTGGATCGATGAAATCGAGAAAGCGGTGGCGGGCAACAATTCCAGCGAGGTT
>CAYUBU010000200.1:0-16062 GCA_964443105.1 uncultured Nitrospirota bacterium | reverse complement strand
GTCATGATCGCAGTTGGAGCCTGGAAAGACAACGATACCGAATTTCATTCAGTCCTCTATTTCGAAGCGGTAGTCCTCGATCACCGTGTTGGCCAGAAGCTTTTCGCACATGGCGGTCACGCGCTTCTCCGCTTCGTCCCGAGGCATGCTCTCAAGACTCAGTTCCATGTACTTGCCGATGCGAACATCTGTGACGCCGTTGAACCCGAGGTTCGAAAGGGCATGGTGGACCGTTTTACCCTGGGGATCGAGTACCCCCTTCTTGAGCCTGACATAGACCTTTGCCTGCATGATCACCCCGCTCTCTTACCCTTCGCCGCAGATGATGCGGCACATTTCCTGATAGGCTTCTTCCACGCCGCCCAGATCCCGGCGAAACCGGTCCTTGTCCATTTTCTTCAGGGTCGTCTTGTCCCACAGACGCATGGTGTCCTGGCAGATCTCATCGCCCAGCAAAATCTCACCCTTGTGGCGGCCGAACTCCAGCTTAAAATCGACCAGGATAAACCCTTTTTCATCGAAGAACCGGGTGAGGGCGGCGTTGACCTTTTCCGTGTAATCGACGACATGGTCAAGCTCTGCCTCCGTGGCCCATCCCAGGGCGAGAATATGGTCGCGGGCGATCATGGGGTCGCCGAGCTCATCTTTCTTGTAGGAGAACTCAATGATCGGCTGTTTCAGGATGATCCCTTCCTCGAGGCCGTACCGTTTGGCCATGGAGCCGGCCACCCGGTTCCGCACGATCACTTCCAGGGGCAGGATTTCAAGCCTTTTTACCACCATTTCCCGATCGCTGGTCCGCTCCACGAAATGGGATTTGACGCCGGCTTTCGCCACAACGGCAAAGAGCTTTTCCGACACCTTGTTGTTCACGATCCCCTTCTCCACAATGGTCCCCTTCTTCTGGGCATTGAAAGCGGTGGCATCATCCTTGAAATACTGGATCACCAGATCGGGATCGTCGGTGTTGTAGAGGATCTTGGCTTTTCCTTCGTAGATTTGGTCTCCCTTTTTCATCGATCTCTCCTGAAATAATAGTTATAGCTGGTTCAAACAAGTGTCCCGATCTTAACCAAAGACACGTTCGTAAATGGTGTCCACGTGGCGGAGGAAGTGGGCGGCATCAAAGGCGTTCTCGATCTGATCTTCCGACAAATGCTGCCGCACGTCGGGATCGGCTTTCAGGAGGGCCAAAAAGTCTGCACCCTCATTCCACGATTTCATGGCATTGCGCTGGACCATGGCGTAGGAGGCTTCCCTCGACACCCCTTTGCCCGCCAGCGCCAGAAGAACCCGCTGGGAATAGACCAGTCCGTGGGTGAGGTCGACGTTCTTCTGCATCTGCTCGGGATAGACCACCAGCTTTTCCACCACATTACAGAGCCGGTTCAGCATATAGTCGATCAGGATGGTGCTGTCGGGAAAGATGATCCGTTCTACCGATGAATGGCTGATATCCCGCTCGTGCCAGAGGGCGTTGTTCTCCAGTGCGGCCATGGCGTTGGACCGGATAACCCGGGCCAGCCCGCAGAGGTTTTCCGAAGCGATGGGATTCCTTTTATGGGGCATGGCCGATGAGCCCTTCTGCCCCGCGGAGAAGTACTCCTCCGCTTCCCGGACCTCGGTCCGCTGGAGGTGACGAATCTCCAAGGCGATTTTCTCCACGGTGGTGGCGATAATGGCCAGGGCATTGAGATACTCGGCATGGCGGTCTCTCTGGATCACCTGGGTGCTCACCTTCGCCGGCGTCAGGCCGCTCTTTTCACAGACATAGGCTTCCACGTCGGGATCGATCTGAGCGAAATTGCCGACGGCCCCTGAAATCATGCCGCAGGAGACGGTCTGAACCGCCTGGTCGAAACGGCGGATATTCCGCTCCACTTCTTCGTACCAGAGGGCCAGCTTCAGGCCGAAGCTCGTCGGTTCAGCATGAATGCCGTGGGACCGGCCGATCTGAACCGTATCCTTGAATTCGAAGGCCCGGGCCTTGAGTATGGACGCCAGCCTTTCCAGATCCTTTCGAATAATGACCGAGGCGTCTTTGATCTGCAGGGCCAGTCCCGTATCGAGCACATCGGAGGAGGTCATTCCCATGTGCATATAAGCCGAATCGTCGCCGATGGCGTCGGCCACACTGGTGAGAAAAGCAATGACGTCGTGTTTGACGGTCTGCTCGATCTCGTCGATCCTTTTCACATCGAAACGGGCCTTCTTCCGGATCCGCTCGGCGGCGTCCCGGGGGATCCGACCCTTGGCAGCGTGGGCTTCGCAAGCGAGAATCTCCACTTCCAGCCACTTGGCGTACTTGTTCTCAAGATCCCAAACCCTGGTCATTTCCGGCCGTGAATATCTCTCGATCATAATATTTGACTTGAAGCCTTATATCCCGGATTCGAGGCGATCAATTAAAAAAGAGGGCAGATGGGCTGCCCTCATCTTCTCCTGGGTGGCGCGGTAATCGTATGCGGCGCGGTGAATGGAGAGCGTTTTCCCCCCGGTTTCGTACAGGGCGTACATGGCGTCGGGGTTCCCATCCCTGGGCTGTCCCACGCTCCCGACGTTGACAATATATCTAAATCGTTCCTCAAAAGTCAACATGCTTTCTGGCCCTTTGACGACTTTTTCCCCGTCGTGGGCGAAAATAGCGGGCCGGTGCGTATGCCCCACGACACAAAGGTTTTCCGTAAAGAATTCAAACTGATGGGCCGCAGCGTGGACGGAATCGAGATAGAACCAGTCGCCGGGAGCCTCGGGTGACGCGTGCACCACGAACGCCCCTTCTGTACTCATGGTGAGGGGCATGGACGCAATGCGCCGATGGTTCTCGGGGGTCAGCACGGCCCGGGTCCAGAGAATCGACTCCTTCGCGAAGGGGTTGAAGTGGTCCGGATCAAAGAGACCGGCGGCGGCATGATCGTGATTGCCGGCGACCATCCCATGGGACACCTCAAAGATCCGGTCGAGACACTCGTTCGGGTTGGGTCCGTAGCCGACGGCATCACCGCCAAAGAGAATCCGGTCGGGTTTGTGCCGTTCCAGGGCCTCCAGCACAGCCGTCAACGCTTCGAGATTGCTGTGAACATCGGCAAAGAGGGCTAAAAGCAACGGCGGCTCCTTCAGGGCGGGCGGCGGGAGAGGGGTTATGACGGGGCGGTGGAGAGTCTTTTCAGGTATCGCTCCTGATCCTGGGCCACCGTGTCCAGAATCCCGTTGATAAAGGCGCTCGACTCATCGCTGCTGAACCGCTTGGCGATTTCAATGGCCTCATCAATGGCCACCTTCACCGGCACGTCATCGCTGAAATAGATCTCGTAGATGGCGAATCGCAGGATGCATTTGTCCACCAGGGATAGACGGGTGATTTTCCAGTTTAAAGAAAGCTCCCCAATGATGCTGTCGATACTCGGGATGTATTCCACGGTTCCTGAAAAAATACGATTCGCGTAGTCCCGGATGTCCTTGTGGACCTTCGCATGGTCGGCCCAGAATTCCCGGGCAATTTGATCGGGACCATCCTCGCGCATCTCGTATTGATACAGCATCTGCAGGGTAAACATCCTGCTCTTTCGTCTCTTGCCCATGGGGGGTTATTTCCCGAGCTGGCGGTAAAGACTGACCATCTCGATGGCCCCCGTGGCCACTTCAGCCCCCTTGTTGCCGGCCTTGGTCCCGGCCCGTTCAATGGCCTGCTCAATGGTATCGGTGGTCAACACCCCGAAGAGGACGGGGATAGGCGCCTGCATGGCCACGGTAGCGATCCCCTTGGTGGCCTCGGCACTGACATAATCGAAATGAGGCGTGGCCCCACGGATCACGGCCCCGAGGCAGATGACGGCGTCATAACCTTTCTTTTCCACGAGCATCTTTGCTGCAAAGGGAATCTCAAAGGCACCGGGCACCTTGACGATTTCGATATCCTGATCCCGGGTGCCGTGGCGCTTCAGCACGTCCAGCGCCCCCTCCAGCAGCTTGGACGTGATAAAGTCGTTGAATCGGCTCACCACAATGCCAAACTTCATGCCCTTGGCCTGTAATTCCCCCTCGATGATTTTCGGCATCTTGTCTCCTCTCTTTTCTCAAAACGATTGAAAGTCGGCTTTGAACAGATCGGTCAGATCCGCTCCAGGTAATGGCCCATTTTCTCTTTCTTTGTCTTCAGATATCTGGCATTGCACTTTTTGGAAGATACTTCGATGGGGACTCGTCCCACGATATCCAGGCCGTACCCTTTCAATCCAATGATCTTCTTAGGATTGTTGGTGAGTAACCGGATATTCTTGATGCCCAACTCTACCAGAATTTGGGCGCCGATTCCGTAATCCCTCAGGTCCGCCTTGAAACCGAGCTGTTCATTGGCCTCCACCGTATCGAGCCCCTCATCCTGCAGGGCATAGGCTTTGATCTTGTTGGCAAGACCAATGCCCCGCCCCTCCTGTCTCATATAGAGGATAACCCCCTGCCCTTCCTCGTCGATCCGTTTCATCGCGGCGTGAAGCTGATCGCCGCAGTCGCAACGTTTCGAGCCGAGCACGTCTCCCGTCAGGCACTCCGAATGGACCCGGACCAGCACCTCGTCACCATGATGGATCTTTCCCTTGACCAGGGCCACATGTTCCTTGCGGTCCACGTCATTTTCGTAGACGATGATCTTGAAGTCACCGAATTCGGTGGGCAGCACCGCGTGGGAAACCCGGCGCACGAAAGATTCCGTCCGCATCCGGTATTCGATCAGGTCCCGGATGGTGGCGATCTTCAGGCCGTGCTCTTTGGAAAATTTGATCAGTTCCGGAAGCCTTGCCATGGATCCGTCGTCATTCATGATTTCGCAGATGACACCCGACGGATCGAGGCCGGCGAGACGCGCCAGATCGACGGAGCCCTCGGTCTGGCCGGCGCGCTGAAGGACGCCCCCCTCCACTGCCCTCAGCGGAAATATATGGCCCGGCCGCACCAGATCCGTCGGTTTGGCGTGGGGGCAAACGGCCGCCAGAATGGTCTTCGCCCGATCTGCCGCCGAGATGCCTGTGGTCACCCCTTCTCTTGCCTCGATGGAGACGGTAAAAGCTGTACCGTAGGCGGCTTCGTTCTGCGACGCCATTTGAGGGAGATCGAGCTGCACCACCTTCTCCGAGGTGAGCGAGAGGCAGATGAGGCCCCGGCCGTACTTGGCCATGAAGTTGATCGCCTCCGGGGTGACCTCGCTGCCGGCCATGGTCAGATCGCCTTCGTTCTCGCGATCTTCGTCGTCAATGAGGATGATCATCTTGCCTTGACGGATATCCTCGATCGCTTCTTCAATGCTTGATATTTCCTTTTTCATCATGCCCCTCTCAGAATAACAACTAAGCAAATCCGTGTTCCGATAAGAAACCCATGTCGAGAGCCGTCTCTTTATGACTCTCGCCCCCTTCCTTCCGCTCCAGGATGCGGTGGACATACTTGCCGATGAGATCGCTCTCCAGGTTGACCGGGCTTCCAATCGCCTTCTTCTCCAGGGTTGTCACGCTGGCCGTATGGGGGATGACAGTCACGGAAAAAGAATCGTTACCCAGGGTGTTCAACGTCAGGCTGATGCCGTCGATGGCGATCGATCCTTTGGGAACGGAAAGATCGAGAATCTCCCCGGGGGCCGTAAATGTGAGAACCCAGGCATTGCCGACCCGTTTCTTTTCTCTCAAGGTGCCCACGCCGTCCACGTGCCCGCTGACCATGTGGCCGCCGAAACGGCCGCCGGCCAGCATGGCCCGTTCCAAGTTCACCGGGTCTCCGGGCCTCAGGGTTTCGATGGTCGTTTTGGTGAGGGTCTCTTGAGAGACATCCACGGTAAAGTGATTCCGCCCGAAGGCCACCACCGTCAGGCAGGCGCCATTGACGGCGATGCTGTCTCCCAGGTGCGCGTCCTCCAGTATTGTCGACGCCGCGACGGTGAGCCTGAACTGGCCGGCCCCCGCTTCCAGCCCTTTGACCTGGCCGACTTCTTCAATAATACCGGTGAACATCCTGGTCTCCTTGAGCGATCAAACTGTGCGGGATTCGGCCCCGCTCTTGTCGGCGTAGACGGGATAATCGAGCCCATCGGGCTCGCGCACGTCCCCCTGGATCATAATATCCTCCCCGACCTTTTCGGTTCGGAGAGCCGCCAGGGGGATCGCGTCGGCCATGCGGTTGATTCCCAGGCTGGCGATACAGGCCTTGCTGTCGCCGCCGCCCACGATCTTGGGGGCAACAAAAAAGATCACCCGATCAACTATTTTCGCCTTGAGGGCGGAGGCATGTATCTCCGCGCCCCCTTCGATGAGGAGGCTTATGATGTCCATGCGTCCCAGCTCCTCCATAATTTCCTTGAGGCCGATGCGATGGACCCCCTTCTTGGCCACCAGAACAGTGACATTCCGTTCCTGGTAGGCCCGGATTCTTTCCTTGGAAACATTTCCCCCGGCCACAATAAGCGTCGGGGCCGCCGAGTCGGTTTGAATTACCCGGGCATCCAGGGGCGTCCTCAGATGGGTATCGAGTATAATTCGCACGGGATCTTTGCTCGCCCGGCCGGGGAGCCGGGTCGTCAGTCTGGGGTTGTCCTTGAGGACTGTATTAACCCCCACCAGAATGGCATCCACCACGTTTCGAATCTCGTGCCCCTTCTCCCGGGCCGCCTCGCCGGTAATCCACCGGGAATCACCGGTTCGGGTGGCAATCCGCCCGTCGATTGTGATTGCTGCCTTGAGTATGATAAACGGTATATTCCGGGTGATATATTTCATGAAAAACTCATTGAGTTCCCGGGCCTCATTCTCCAGGATTCCCACATCGACCTGCATCCCCGCTTCCCGGAGCTTTGCGATTCCCCTACCGTCGACCAGGGGATTGGGATCCCTGGCGGCGATCACCACCCGGGCCACCTTGCTGCCGATAATGAAGTCGCAGCACGGCAGCGTTTTGCCCTTGTGGGAACAGGGTTCCAGGGTCACATAAAGGGTGCTGCCCTGGGCCGCCATGCCCGCTTCGTTCAGGGCGTGGATTTCGGCATGGGGCGTGCCCGCCTTCTGGTGATATCCCTTGCCGATCACCGTGTCGTCTTTGACGACCACCGCCCCCACCATGGGGTTGGGGGAAGTACGCCCCCTGCCCTGGGCGGCGAGTTGGAGCGCCATCTGCATATATTCGGCATCATTCATGACAAGGCACTTTAACTAATTTACTTGAGAAAAAACACTAACGCATTGAAAATTTGAGCTTCTTACGCTATTTTTTTTTCGTGAGCCGATTCCTTATCTACGGTGCTGAACCCCTGTTAGCGGCATGTTAGCTGGTTGCCCGCCATGGGCCACAAAAAAAGCCCGAAGGTTGTGTAAACACTTCGGGCGGACCACAGACGTATGCTCTGCGTTAACCTTCTTCCATCCAGACTATACTGTCGGCCCCGGAATCACACCGGATCAGTCTCTGGCCTGGGCCAGAGAGTCGCGGGCTTTCACCGCCGGTCGGGAATTTCACCCAGCCCTGAAGGTTTAACCATATTCGATTTTGGCTATATAGTAGGGTTGGGTCGTGAAAAAGTCAAGCGCTTTTTCAGGAACCGGCTGTGCCGCAGCGCCTCCTGGCCCTGTGATGCCAGTGGCAAGTCCGTTTCTCCCCTATCGTAGGAGGTGCGTTTTTCTATCTCGGGAATATCATGCAGATTGTCTTTCAGAACCCAGAATAGCGCTTTAAAATTATGCTTTTCCGTTCTATAATAGGGTCTTTTAAAGACAAGAAGTTTGTCGAAGATTATTCGGCGGGCACGAAACCGCGGTCATGTCATGTCTCTATTTAGTGTCCATCCGGAAACGCTTCACCTCTGGATGGATACAGTAAATTGTTTCCAATAAAAAAGAGAGGGATCGACTGCTGCTGAAAGGAGCAAACCATGCAAACCTTCTTCATTATTCTGGGTGCAGTTCTGCTTATTGTGCTGCTCTATCCCGTCGCTATCTTTAACCGTCTCATTTCCCTGCGGAACCGCTTCAAGAACGCTTTCGCCCAAATCGACGTCCAGCTCAAGCGCCGTTACGATCTGATTCCCAACCTCGTGGAGACAGCCAAGGGTTATATGAAACACGAGCGGGAGACGCTGGAACAGGTGATTTTGGCACGGAATCAGGCGAGTTCCGCGGCTCAGACCGCGGCCCGGGCGCCGCAGAACGCGGATGCCATCAAGAAACTGATGACCGCCGAAACCGGTCTCACCGCCACTCTGGGCCGGCTCTTTGCCCTGGCGGAGCGGTATCCCGATCTCAAGGCGAATCAAACCATGGCAGCACTGATGGAGGAGCTGAGTTCCACGGAGAACAAGGTGGCCTTTGCCCGGCAGGCCTACAACGATGCGGTGATGGCCTACAATACCTATCGGGAACAGTTTCCCAATCTCCTGATCGCCGGCTCCTTCGGGTTTGAAACAGCCCAGTTGTTTGAAGTAGATTCGCCGGAAGAGAAGGTGCCTGTAAAGGTGACTTTCTGATGGTCAACCTGTACGCAGTTTCCTCCCATGCCACAGGACGCTGGACATCGCTATGATGGACTTCTATGAACGGCAGGACGGGGCCCGGAAAAAGACGCGACTCCTGGTCCTCTACTTTGTCACGGCCATTGTCCTGCTCGTCACCGCGATCAACACGGTGGTTTTTGTCCTGGCCCGGACCGCGGGCGCCCCGGCCGATTCCCTGGCCCAGTGGCTCAAGCATCCCTACTGGCTCTACGTCAGCGGTGTCACCTTGCTGATCATCCTGGGAGGGAGCCTCATCCGGCTGTACAAACTGCGAAGCGGCGGCACAGCCCTGGCCAGCCTGGTGAAAGCCCGACCCGTCTCCCAAACGACCGGGAAACTGGAAGAAAAAAGACTGATCCATGTGGTGGAGGAACTCTCCATTGCCTCGGGCATGCCGGTCCCCGACCTTTATGTCATGGACCAGGAGCAAGGCATCAACGCCTTCGTGGCCGGATACAATCCGGCGAACACGGTCCTGGTGGTCACCCGGGGCGCCCTCGACGGGCTTAACCGGGACGAACTGCAGGGGGTCATCGGACACGAGTTCAGCCACATCTTTAACGGCGACATGCGGATCAATCTCAGGCTGATCGGGATACTGTCGGGGATACTGATCATCGGCCAGCTCGGCATGTTCATCCTTCGCTCCGCGCGGTTCAGATCTTCTATCGGCCAATCCCGGGAGCGTGCCGGCGGTCACGGCTTGATTCTAGCCCTCGGTCTGGCGCTCGCCGTCCTCGGCTATATCGGTCTTTTCTTCGGCAGATTGATCAAGGCCGCCATATCCCGGCAGCGGGAGTTCCTCGCGGACGCGTCATCGATTCAGCTCACCCGCTATCCCGCGGGACTGGCGGGCGCCCTGGCAAAAATCAGGAATCACCTGCCGGGATCGCGGATGGTGAATCGCCATGCCGAAGAAATGAGTCACATGTGTTTTGCCGAAACCGTGACCATGGGGCTTCAAAAGCTCTTTGCCACCCATCCCCCTCTGGACGATCGGATTCGAGCCATCGATCCGGCCTTCCTTGGGGAATTAGCCAAAGGTGGACCGACAGCGGCGGCGGCCATGGAGATGCCTGTCGGTATTTTTGAATCCTACGATGGGACAAGCATGGGCATAACCGCCACGGCCAGCACGCTCACCGATTCGGTGGGAAACCACGGAACAGCCCACATGGACTATGCCGCCAGATTACATCACCATATCCCCGATGAAATTCTCCAGGCCGTCCGATCCGCCCGAGGCGCCAAGGTCGTTGTCTATTCCCTTTTCCTTCCGGAAGAACCGAAGGCGCGGACCGCCACCATGGGGCTATTGGGGAAGCGTGAGGGCCCGGAACTTGCCGAACAAGTCGCCGGCATCGCGGGCCGGATCCAAGGTCTGGGACCCCGGGCGCGACTGCCGCTCATCGATGTCGGACTGCCGGCACTCAAGACCTTGACGAAAAAAGAGGTGGAATCGTTCCTCCGTTCTACGGCAAAACTCATCACCGGCGATAAGCAGGTGACCCTTTCCGAATACGTGCTCCAAACCCTCCTTCGGCTCCAGCTGAAACCGAAGAGGGCGTGGGCAGACAAGGTTAAATTCCGGTCATTCGACCCGGTGCTGGCCCATATTGCATTGCTCCTCTCCCTGGTGGCCCACACCGGAGCCACCGGTCCCCGTCAATCTTCCCTGGCCTACGGCAAGATGCTTGCCCGGTTTACAGAGAAAACCATCCCCCAGACACCGGCATCCCAGTGTACCGTCCGAAAGCTGAACGACGCCCTCAACAAACTCGTTATGTTGTCTCCCCTGCTCAAACGGCCGCTTCTCAATGCCTGCGCCGACCTGGTGCTGTGGGATGGCCGAATCCGCGTCCAGGAGGCCGAACTCTTAAGAGCCATCGCCAAAAGTCTCGACTGCCCCATGCCGCCGCTGGTCCCCCGACAGGAATAGCAGGATATCTGGCGTCGGCCCGCTGCAAGTCACCAATAAACAACAAACCCCAAAAGGGGCCCCTTTATCGTTGCCGTTTGCAGGAATCGGGAATCTTGGCTACCATTTTCGTATCAGATGAACGATGACAGAATAGTCTCCCCGAAGCGGGTGTCCGGGAGGTTCAAATGGAAGAGAATTTACTCGATACGGCAAAATCGGAGGCTTTTGCCGACAGAATGTTGGATATTCTAAATGGTGGTGCTCTGGCCCTCATGACTTCCGTAGGGCATCAAACGGGTCTCTTCGATACCATGAAGAACCTACCCCCGTCGACGAGTGAAAAAATCGCAGAGGCGGCTGGACTTCACGAACGTTATGTGCGCGAATGGCTCGGTGCCATGGTCACGGGGGGCATCGTCGAATGCAATTCGGAGGGGAGGCTTTTCCATCTCCCTGCCGAGCATGCCGAGTGGCTCACCCGGGAAGTCGCAGTCAACAATATCGCCGTCTACGCCCAGTATGTTCCGTTGCTCGGCGCCGTGGAAGACCAGATTATCCACTGTTTCCGGGAGGGCGGCGGCGTGCCCTATTCGGCCTACAAGAGATTTCACAAGGTGATGGCTGAGGACAGCGGTCAGACAGTGATTCCGGCCCTGATCGGGGCAATACTGCCATTGGTGCCCGGCCTTGTTGAAGCACTGGAGCGGGGGATCGGAGTTTTGGATGTGGGGTGCGGCAGCGGCCGTGCCTTGAACCTGATGGCGCAGACCTTTCCCAACAGCTGCTTTACCGGGTATGACCTTTCCCCCGAGGTCATCGCAACAGCGACGGCAGAGGCGACGGAAAAGGGAGTTTACAACGTCACATTTCAGGAAAAGGACGTGGCGCTGCTCGATGCCGAAAACAAGTTTGACTTGATTACCGCTTTCGACGCCATCCACGACCAGGCCAGACCCGATCTGGTTCTAGCGGGCATCGCGAAAGCCTTGCGTTCAAATGGGGTTTTTCTCATGCAGGACATCGCCGCCTCCAGTTACGTGCAGAAGAACATCGGTCATCCTGTCGGCCCCATGCTCTATACCATCTCCTGTATGCACTGCATGACGGTCTCCCTTGCGCAGAACGGTATGGGCCTGGGCACCATGTGGGGGGAAGAGTTGGCCCGTCAAATGCTCCAAGAGGCCGGGTTCGGCCGGGTGGATGTTGAGACATTACCTCATGACGTGCAGAACAAATACTATCTGGCACGCAAGTCATGAGATTGGTGAGTGGCCCCTGCCCTGCTTTCACACCGGAACTCTGAAACCTGTAGTTGCACTCACCAAGTTGGAGACGAAACGTAAAGGAGCCGGACCACTTCATTGTGTCTGTACTTTTTTCGGTTATGCCCCACCTCCCTGGGGCTGGGGCTTTTTGAATCTTACCAATAATACTCTATATTTCAGGTAAAAATAATCGAAATTATATTGTTTAGCTAAATTCCGCCTCCCTGTCTTGACAAATTGAAGGATCTGGGCTCTATTTAGGAGAAACCGATTCATTATCCATAAATTCGGATCCTCAAGAAGCCGATTTCCCGATAAAGCCAAACTCTTGGTAACAAGAGGACGGAAAGTGGCGGGTCTTTCAGGCAATACTGATCAGAAGATGGCCGAGCTGCCGAAGGAAAATCCTTGGGTAGGTTCGGCCTTTTTGCTGGACCTTAAAGGGTGAGGGAAGCACAGAGCAAACTCGGTGTGTTTGTGAAAGCAAAAAGTCCTGTCAGCCTAGTAAACTCAACACCGGCCGGATGCACTGCATTTTGCATAGATCCAGCATCATTTGATCAACCACTAATCTCGTTGTTCTGGTCTGCTCAAGAGGGGGGCAATCATGCAATCTGAGAAAAAATTTATCACCGTTCTTGTTACCGCTGGCTTGCTCTTTTTGCTGCAGCTGGCTGCAACTCCCGAGACTGCGCTGGCCAGTGACGACATGATTATTGATTTCGGGTCTGCCGGGACCTGGGTTCTCTATGACGGTACCGATTGGTCGAAACTGCACCCGGGCACTCCTGACAGTATCACTACGGGCGACTTGGACGGAAATGGCCGAGCGGAACTAATTCTTGACTTTGGCACATCGGGTATCTGGATCCGGACCAACAATACATCCTGGTCAAAGCTGCACAATCTGAATCCTCAAATAATAGCAACAGGGGATATTGACGGGAATGCCAGGGATGATGTCATTATCGATTTTGGCCCGGGCATTGGCATCTGGCTTTATGTGAACAACTCCTCGTGGAAGAAACTCCACAGTTCGAGAGCTGAAATCATTGTTTCAGGAGACATAGACGGGGATGGCAGCGACGACGTCATTATTGATTTTGGAACTTCAGGAATCTGGGTCTGGAAGAATAATGCCTCATGGGAAAGACTTCACCAACTGTCAGCAGAGATCATTGCAGTAGGAGATTTGGATGGCGGTGGCAAGGATGACATTATCCTGGATTTTGGTACTTCAACGGGAATATGGGTTCGGAAAAACGATACGACTTGGGAAAGAGTTCACAAACTGGCGGCAGAAATCATCAGAGCAGGAGATATAGATGGCAATTGGAAAGATGATATCATTTTGGACTTTGGTTTTGGCAAAGGCATATGGGCAATGATGAACGGCACCCGATGGGAAAAAATTCACTCTCTGACTCCTGAGTTGATTGAGGTTGGAGATATTGATGGAAACGGGAAAGATGACGTGATGTTTGATTTCGGCAGTGCTCATGGTCTGTGGGTAAGGTATGACAATACTAAGTGGGAAAAGCAGCACATGCTAAGTCCCGGTATCATGGCCACGTGCGATATGGATGGCAGCTCAGAGCCTGGATCGCTTAGTTATGATCAAGACACCGGTGTTTCTACTTATGAAGGAAAAGAAAAAGAGTTTGTACCTGGAGTAACGTCTAAAGAGAGCATAGCTCTCATCCCAGGGAATTCTGAAAATGAACAGGTTGGACATAAAGTACGGGGTATGCTCAAATTCGTAAATACTACAGATGCGCCAAAAGATATTTCCTTTTATAAAGACATATCAAAAAATATTGCCCAGCATGTAAATAATCTTGAATTTAAGATTGTTACAGGAGATGCATCATCAGATATAGGGGATTTTATAAATGACACACAGAACTTCATACCTATTTCAGATCTCGTAAATTCCGGCCTTGCCGAAATCATTAATGAAGATCCGTCAATTATGTTCACAATAGCTTTAGGTGTGTTAGCGATAGGAGGAGCTGCAGAATATGTTTTATGGGGGGATGATCTGAGCAATTATGTTTCCGTGAGACCTAAAGAGTCTGCAGCAAATGTTGAGCAGATTCTTCATTCTGGAGGTCTGGACGCATGGATGGACAACCACCTCGGTGAGTACTGTGACAAGGTACGGGCGAGCGCTGATACCAACAATGTCCCCCCAAGACTTCTGGCAGCGGTAATTCTTAATGAGATTGCTGACAATGATTGGAGAAATCAATTGCAAGAATTGGTTAATACGGGCCCAGGCCGTTCTCACGGTTGGGCTCAGCTCCAAGCAAACAGGGTGAAGGAGCATGGACTCATTGATATCGGTCCAAAAGATAGAATCCGAGATATTAATGTTGATATTGATGAAAATGATTTGACCATGGAGATTATAGGAGATCCCGGAGTACCTTATATGACGGTCGACCGGAGGAACGATCTCATATGGGAACGCCTTGTAAACCCGGAATCTGCCATTGAAATAGCTGCAAGAGAAATAAGTTACCTTCTGAACTTGTTGAATGAGGAAAGTCCGTATAGAAGGAATCCATGGGCAAGAGCATTACTGAAAGACCCGGAACAGGGGATTGACAGGAATGATCTATATGAAAATCTAAAAATCAATCCAGATGCTGATGTGGCGAACGACCCGATCAAGCGACAGATTGAACTTGAAAAAACCTTGGCTCTTCTCATTGTTGCCGGCTACAACGGACAGGGTGCAATTTTCAAGGCAACAGATGAAAATGAAATTTTTGTCATTGAAAAGGATCCCTGGGGAGCTGAGCCGGAAGGTTCATTTGGAGCACCAAGGCGTCATGCAAATAATGCGATGGTGATTTTTCCAGAAACTTTATACAGCTCTTGGTGCTTCAAAGAACAGACTCCTGTCGAGTGTCCGGAAGATCCCCAATTCATTGGAATGACGTTGAGCCTTTATCTTCGTGCCAACTTCAGGGAATATAGTAGCAGCTATGACCGTCGAACTTATGGTTTGGTCCCCAACAATGGCACCGGTTATACATCAGCAAGCGTAACAGGGAATACGTTTTCTGGTAGTTATAGTTATAGCGGCCCCACAGGTGATCCGACAACAACTGGAACAGTAGAGGGCACGTTAAGTAATTGCTCACGCATGATCGATACTATCACATGGAATCAGACGACCAATTGGTCAACCGGATCGATTGAGAGATACAGCTATCAGGGTTCCAACATACCACGGTATGGTGCCTATCCGGTCTCATACGAATACTGGGCTGGTGGTGAACCATGCTCTTTCATTTCTTCATTTGATTACTCTTTTAATTCTGACGGATACAACAATGTTTTATTAGATTATACGTGCGAGCCCGACACTTATGTATCGGTTGATTTCCTGACGTATGTTCCCCCCTGGGCCAATTAGTGGGAATATTACGATACATCTTCCATTTTTTGAATTAAGATTATCTTGAGGCATGAAAGTTAGGCGAATAATGCGGGCGGCTTCATTATAGTCGGGCCACATGAAACCCCCGAGCCGAGAGTTCTGACAGCCAGCGAAGGGGGTAATCGACCTCAACGGTCGCCTGTTTGTTCCCCTGCCTCAGGACCAGGGACTCCTTTCCCGGAATTGGCGCCACGGTACCGTCGTTCTTGGTGATAATCAGGAACGGTCGGCGCCATATGTATACCACGAGACGATCTTCAAAGAGGGCCAGGGCGGTCAGTGTGCCGTTGATCCGTCCGGGACGGCGGACCCAGGCAAAGAGGTTGGCGGCCGTCCTGATCGGCCTTTTCCCCCGAAAGTTGGGAAGCTTCCCGATGAAGGGCAGGATCACCAGGGCGACGAGCAAGATGATCGCGACGGGGATTCCCATCATCAGGGCAAAAAGCAGCTCTTCCCCCTGGGAATACCATCGAATGGCTTTGTTGATCTCGCCTGTGCGGTCTTGAAATTCCGAGGACACTGTGCGTCCGTCCACTTCCAGGCTTGCCACAACTTCGTCGAGGATGTCCTTGTAGGTCCGCAGGGTTGATCCCCGGACCGAATTCTCTATCCAGAAGAAGGTGTCCCCGGCGGTAAAGAGATAGACGTAGCGCCTGTACTTGCCTCTTTTCTCGAGAAAGAACCTGCCGTTGTCAAAGACAGGAATAGACGCTTCGTAGGCGGGATTGAGATAGTGCCTGTACGCGGCGATTTGATCCTCTGCATCCCCTTCCGCGGGCCGGGTGGAGAGATAAAGCTGGCCACCGGTGGAAAAGATATTCTTGTGCCAGCCGTCCTTTTCGACTAACGAGTGCGTTCCCAATGGCACCCGGCACCGGAACCCCTCCCCCTGGAACGCCAC
>CAYUBU010000199.1:0-17084 GCA_964443105.1 uncultured Nitrospirota bacterium | reverse complement strand
CACGGTAGCAAAATATGGTCCGCCGGTCAAGCCGCGGTAAAACCCGTCGGCCCTTCTTTCACTTGCAATCCCTACCCCCATTGATTACTATAAAACCATGAAAATCAAAGGGAAGACCCATTCACTGTCCCTGCTGCAAATTGATACAACGCCGGCGAACCCCGGGGTCCATGTGGCCCGGACATTGAGCACCATCCGTGAGGCCGCCGGAAAAAAACCGGGCATACTGATCCTCCCGGAAATCTGGTCCGGAGGATTCCAATACCCAGCGATCAAACGGGCAGCGCAGCAGACGACGAGTATTGTCAAGGAACTCCAGGCGATTTCCAGGGACCATCAATCGGTCATTATCGGTTCTCTCCCCGAGTCAAGGTCAGGGAAACTCTACAATACGGCATCGGTCATTGATCACGGAAAGGTCGTTGGGAAATACCGGAAGCAGCGCCTCTTTGCTCCCATGGGGGAGAACCGCCATTTTACAGCCGGTCGCCGTCACGGCGTCTTTACCACCAGTGCGGGAACGATCGCCGTGGCGATCTGTTTCGACCTGAGGTTCCCCGAACTCTTTCCCGGGATGCGGGAAAAAGGGGTCTGGCTTCTGATCGTCCCGGCCCAGTGGCCCCATCCCCGCTGCGCCCATTGGGAGTCCCTGCTCATAGCCCGGGCCATCGAAGGGCAGTTCTACGCTGCCGGATGCAATCGAGTCGGCACGACGGGGGGAACCCGATTCTGCGGCCGTTCCCTCATCGTAGAACCCGGCGGGAAAGTCGTCGGCCGGGGGGGCGGCAGGAGCGAAGTCGTCACCCGCCGGGTGGATCCGTCACATGTCGCCAAACTTCGTAAACAACTTCCCATGGGTTAGTTCAGAGGAGCCTTACCTTGCAGCGAGCTGTCGAGGAATTTATTCACTATATCCAGGTGGAGAAAGGACTCTCGGAAAACACCGTTGCCGCCTACCGGAGGGACCTTGCCGCCTTTATGGATTTCCTCCGAACCGAAGGAATTGCGCGCCTTTCCGCCGTGGACCGCCGTGCGGTCCTGGCGTATCAGATCAGGATCAAGCGATCGGGGCTGAACCTTTCAACCGTCCGTCGGAGGATGGTGGTGGTCCGGGTTTTTTTCCGATTCCTCATTCTTGAGGGAAAAGCGGCCGTCGACCCGACGGAAAACATAGAGTCACCCAAGGGCATCCGAAAACTCCCCCATGCCCTTTCCACCGGCGACGTGGAGAAACTCATCGAGGCGCCTGATCCTGCAACACCTCTCGGAATGCGGGACCGCACCATGGTGGAGGTCGTCTACGCGACGGGACTTCGGGTCAGTGAGCTGGTGGCCCTCAAAATTCCCGACATCAACCTGGAAGTCGGCTATCTGGTCACCATGGGCAAGGGGGGGAAAGAACGCCTGGTTCCCCTCGGCGATGCGGCCCAATCCTGGCTTCGGGACTATCTTGGTCATGCCCGGTTGAGGCTGCTCAAATCAAAGGAGAGTGAATTTCTCTTTCCCAACCGCTTCGGAAAGAAGTTGAGCCGTCAGGGATTCTTCAAGATCATCAAGAAGTATGCACTCAAGGCCGGCATCAAAAAGGAGATTTCCCCCCACACCCTCCGTCACTCCTTCGCGAGTCACCTCCTGGAAAACGGCGCGGACCTCCGTTCGGTCCAGGCCATGCTCGGCCACGCCGACATATCGACAACCCAAATTTATACCCATGTAACCCGGGAGAAGCTGAAACGGGTCTTCGACACGTATCACCCCAGGGCGTAAAGCCCCCTTCCGGCGGCCCGGACATGATTGGTGACGGAAAAGACCGTTTCACCACAGAGGCGCGGAGGGCGCAGAGAAAGGCAAATCTTTGCGGCAGGAGAAATGCATTGACGGTAAGTCTCGGCCGCGAAAAGGGGAGGAGGGTGCGCTGCGGCACTCGAATACCATCGTATTTCCGAATAGGGCAACGGGGTGCCAGGCAGGCCTGCCTGGCACCCTTACCTTTATTCCCGGCGGCCTGCTTCGGCAAGTCCCGAAAGAACAGCACGGAGCAGGGCTGCCGCCTCCCGGCGCTTCTCTTTTCCTGCCTCGATCACCTCGCCGTGATCGAGCACCCCTTTCTCCAGACCGGAGGCCCGGTTACTGATGAGGGAAACCGCCAGGACCGCCATGCCAAGAGCCCTGGCCATGATTACTTCGGGAACCGTTGACATGGAGACCGCGTCAGCACCGAGAAGGCGCAGCATGCGGACTTCTGCGGGCGTTTCATAGCAAGGTCCGGGCACCGCAGCAAGGATTCCTTCATGGACCGGCAGCGGGACCGCCGCGCAAGCGTCTCGGGCCACCTGCCGCAGGACCTCGCTATAGGCCGCACTCATATCGGGAAACCGATTGATACCCCGAGTCTCCTGCATCCCGATCAGGGGGTTGGCCCCCATCAAGTTGATATGGTCCCGGACAATCAGAAAATTTCCCCGCTTAAGTTCGGGATTAATGCCGCCGGAAGCATTGGTGACCAGCAGGGTGCCGGCCCCCAGGGCGGAGGCCAGCCGGACGGGAGAGACCACCTGGAACATGGAGCGTCCTTCATAGCAATGAAAGCGTCCTTCAAATACAGCCAGCGAAAGCCCATCGTGCAAGCCGAGGTGAAGATTGCCCCGATGACCTTCGGTGGTGGTAGATGGAAAATGGGGAATGGAAGAATAAGGTATGGTCCGCTCCAGCGGCAGGTCTGCCACGAGGGGATTCAGGCCGGAACCGAGGATGAGGGCGACGTCAACACGACCCAGCCCCTTCTGTTCAAGAAAGGCTGCCGTATCACTGCTGAGCAGGCTCATGAGACCCCAATTCCCGGTCCAGCGCCTCCCGGGTGAGCACGTAGTTCTTCTTGACTCGCCCCGACCGACCGAAGGGGCCCAGGGTCTTGCCGCCGGACCGAATCACGAGGCCGCCGGCGTTCCCGATGGTCAGACGAAGCGACTCTTTCATCTTCAAAGGCACCTCGTCACCGACTTCGAGAATGTATTCCTTGTGCGCCGTCTCGTCGAGATCAACAGCCACCCAGGTCCGTTCCAGAGCAGTCAGTACCAGGGTGGCCGGTCCCTGGGCGGGCACCGCTTTCACGTTCTCCGGTACGGTTTCAGGCACTGGAGGTCCGGTATCCGGCGCCATCGACGGGTTACCTGCCGCTTCTCCCTCAGCGCTCTCCGATGAGGGTTCAGCCTTTTTGATTTCTTCCTGCGCCGTTTCCGCAGGCCGTTCTTTTTCAAATCCCGTCTGGAAACGATCCTCCGGGGCAACGGCGGGGGCGCCCCGGTGTCGGGCCTGCAGGTAGACGAGGCCGCCCGCCAAAACCAGCACGCCAAGAAGGGCCAGCCACAGGCTTCTGTTTTGCAGCCACGAGGCCGCCGGCGACTCCTGCAGGACAAATCGGGGCTGCTCTTTGGGGGGGTCGGTGCTCTGGCGCTTCAACTCCTGATAACGGAGCATGGCCTCATCGGGATCAAGGCCGATATATTGAGCATAGCTCTTGATGAATCCCTTGATAAAGACTTCTGCCGGCAGTTTCTCCGTATTGTCCGTTTCCAGGGCGTGGAGATAGCGAAAGCTGACTTTGGTTTCGTCGGCAATTTCCCGAAGCGTGATGTCTCTGAGTTCCCGCTCCCGCCTCAGATATTCGCCGAAACTCCGGTTGTCCGACGGATCTTGAATTCGTTCGAACTGAACTTTTTTTTCCTCTTCCATATAACGCTCACTGGGGGCCCCGTAACCGCAGGACCACGGCTATTGCATCAGTTCCAGGTACTTCCGTGCATCCCTGTCAATGGACATGCCGGGAACCAGTTCGGTAACCTGCCGGAAGTGGCGCCGGGCATTGTCAGGGTCAGCGTATTTGAAATAGCAAAGTCCCAGCAGAAAATGAAAGCGGCTCAAATCATCGGGACGGGCCCCTTCCAGCCGGGCATAGCGGGTCATTCCCCGGTCCAGAATTTCGATCGCCTGATCCAGGAGATTTTCCCGATAGTAAAGGAAACCGAGATCGTAATAGGCCCGGAAAAGGTCGGGATCAAGCTGCAGAGCTTCCCTGAACTTCCCCTCTGCCTCCACGTCCTTTCCCAGCACCTGATAGCATAGTCCGATGTTGTGAAGCGCTTTTGCAGGGGTCTCAAAAAAGGGGTTTTCCAGGGCCTTGTCGAAAAGGGGGATCGCCTCGTCACACCGGTTCTGGTTCGCATATAAGACCCCGAGATTAAGATGGACATCGGAGTAATCGTTCTTGAGACGCAGGGCCTTGAGGTACGCCTTCTCGGCTTCATCGGTACGTCCCAAAGAAGCATTAACCAGCCCCAGGGCGTTGTAGACCCGTGGATCATCGGGGTTCGTCGCTTCAGACTTGCGGAATTCCAGGAGGGCCCCCTGATAATTCCCGCTGCCCATCTGTTCGATGCCGAGTTGATAATAGGCGTCGGCCGATCGGGCCCTGTTGGCCTTGTCCGGGGGTACCGTCGCACAGGAGACAACCACCGCGAGGGCCGCCCCGATCAGGATGAAAGAGAGAAATTTCCTGGCCATCTAAATGTCCTCAAAATCGGTAAGGGCCTTGAACATTTTGAAACGCTGTTCAATCTCACCGTAGGTTAGTTTTCGCAAGCGGTTCATGCTGAAATCTTCCACATTGAAGGATGCCATCACACTGCCGAACACGATCGCCCGCCGGAGGGTTTCGTCGTTGATGGTCTGCACATTGGAAAGATAGCCCATCATGCCGCCGGCAAAGGAGTCGCCTGCCCCGGTCGGATCGAAGACCACCTCAAGGGGGTAGGCCGGGGCCGTAAAGATCCGGGTGCCGTTGAACATGAGCACACCATATTCGCCCCGCTTGATAATCAGGATCTTTGGCCCCTGAGACAGAATCTGACGGGCTGCCTTCACCAGATTGACTTCGCCCGTGAGCTGCCGCGCCTCACCATCGTTGATGGTGAGCACGTCCACATGTTTCAGGACGGCCAGCAAGGCTTCCTTCTTTCTCTCAATCCAGAAATTCATCGTATCCAGCCCAACAAATTGGGGCTCACGCACCTGCCGCAGCACCAGAAGCTGGAGTTCGGGATCGATATTGCCGAGGAAGACAAAGCGGGCGTCGCGGTAGGCATCAGGAATCTGAGGAGAGAAATGCTCAAAGACGTTCAGCTGCGTATCCAGCGTCTGGGCCTCGTTCAGTTCATAGGTGTACGCCCCTTTCCAGCGAAAGGTTTTCCCCGGAACCCGCTGCAGACCGCCGGTATCGACGTTACGGGTATTGAGGAAGGCAATCTCCTCCTCCGGGAAGTCGTCCCCTACCACCGCTACCATCTGAACGTCGTTGAAGAAACCTGACGCCAGGGAAAAATAGGTAGCCGACCCGCCCAGGGCTTCCTCCACCTCCCCGAAGGGCGTTTTCACCGAATCGAATGCAACGGAACCAACAACCAGAAGACTCATGGATTCTCCCGAAGGATGACAACACAAGAAAAGGCACCTCTCACACCGGTGCTGGAAACGATGGGGCCCTCTCCCCCCGCCCTCGGCCCGAATCAGTCTATGGGGCGATCCTTCAGAAAGAGCTCCAGGCGCTGCCCGGTCTTCTCGGGAAAGACTGAGGGATCTGTCAGCACAGCCCCCTTGACCGCATCCCCACAGGAACAGTCCGTATCCAGAAGCGCGGGGCCAACGGACCGCTTGATAATCTCTTTGGCCATGGCCACATTCTTGTGGAGAATGGCCAACACCGCCTCGGCGGTGACGTCTTCCTCCTCCTGGTGCCAACAGTCATAGTCCGTCGATAAGGCCATGGTGGCATAACAGAGTCCTGCCTCACGGGCAAGCTTCGCCTCTGTCGCGTTGGTCATTCCGATGACATCCACACCCCAGCTCCGGTAGATCAGTGATTCACCCCGTGTGGAAAACTGGGGGCCTTCAATACAGAGGTAAGTGCCGCCGGAATGAACTTTCGCACCGGCCCCTTGGCCCGCTTCAGCCAGACGGCTGCAAAGGTCCCTGCAGACCGGGTCAGCCAGCGCCACATGCCCCACGATGCCGTCACCAAAAAAGGTACTTTCCCTGCCCCTGGTGTTGTCATAGAACTGATCGGGGATGACAATATCCCCCGGAACGATCTCCTCCTTCATACTCCCCACGGCGCTCACCGAAATGATTCGCTTCACCCCGAGTTTTTTCATGCCGTAGATGTTGGCCCGGTAGTTGATCTCGGAAGGGAGTATCCTGTGACCCCGGCCGTGGCGGGGCAGAAACGCCACAGAGACGCCGTTGAGGGCACCCACGGCAAAAGCGTCGGAAGGCGGGCCGAAAGGCGTCTCCACGGAAATTTCCCGCAGCTGCTCCACCCCTTCGATTGCGTACAAACCACTCCCTCCGATAACGCCGATCAGCGCAGACGGCATAAACCCTCCCATAACTCAAAATTAGGCGATATCGTAACACCTCATCCAAACCCAGTCAAGGGATTTGCCACCTTGCGCCCCCCTTCGACGGGACCTCTTCCGGCAGTTAGGCCCTTTAAGCCCCATGATGTCCGCGCCTCCGGACAGGTTATCTCACAAGGGGGCTCCGGCGGGACCTTCGGGTCGGCGCTCTTTTTATTCTTGCTTTCAGCCGGGCAGGTGTCGGATAGTAGGCGTCGCAAGGGTAGAAGGAAACGATGATTCTCTGCGCAGACCACCTCATAACGGTGACCACGCCGCCGCTCAAGGATGGTGCCATCGCCATTCAGGACAACAGGATTGCTGCCGTGGGGACCAGGGAAACAGTGAGACGCCAATATCCCCAGATGCCCCTCCGAGATTTGAAGGGGTCTGTCCTCATGCCCGGATTGGTCAACACCCACACCCACCTGGAGCTGTCGAAGCTCAGGGGCGTCAGGCCGGCAGGCGGCGATTTCGTTGCCTGGATACTCGGACTGATCGCGGCGAAAAAACCGATGTCCGACGACGACTATGCGGCGGCGGCGGTGGACGGCGTGGGCCGATGTCTGGCTGCCGGAGCGACCTGTCTTGGTGAGGTCAGCACCACGACAGCAGGTTTAAGAGCCATGACCCAAGCAGGCATGCGGGGCATCGTCTTTCTGGAAGTACTCGGCAGGACAGGCGCGGGAACCGGCCCCTGGATGGAGCAGGTGGAAAGGCGGGTCAATAAAGCCCGCGCGCAGACCCGCCCCCCAATCAGCATCGGCCTTTCCCCCCACGCACCCTACACTCTCTCCGAGGAGCGGCTCCGGGCTCTCACCCCCTATCTTCAATCTGAAGCCCTCCCCTATGCGATCCATATTGCCGAATCGCCCATGGAACTCGACTACTTCCTCCATCACAAAGGCGCGATCAGGTCCCGACTCTTCCCGGCCGTGGGCTGGGATGACACCCCGGTCCCCGGGGAGAAGAGCACACCACTGGTGCATATCGCCGGGACCGGGCTCCTCACCGGGCGTCTCCTTCTCATCCATGGCGTCCACCTCTCGGACACCGACATGGACCTGGTGCGACAGGCAGGGGCCAAAGTGGTGCTCTGTCCCCGAAGCAACAACTACCTGGGCGTCGGTCTTCCCCGGCTCACCGCAATGCGGGAGAAAGGGATCACCCTCGCCCTCGGCACGGACAGTCTGGCCAGCAACGACTCCCTCTCTCTCTGGGATGAAATGCGCTTCATCCGAAAAGGCTGGGGAGACGCCGGCATTTTTTCCCCAGCATCCCTGTTGCGCATGGCCACACTGGGCGGCGCGGAAGCTCTGGGTCTGGCCTCGGCCATCGGATCCCTGGAGCCCGGCAAGGCCGCCGACCTTATCGCCGTCGATACCCCGGCACCCTCCTGTGATGATCTGGTGGCATCACTCATCGCAGGGACCGGGACAGACCAGATCCGCATGGTCATGATCGACGGACGGATCGTGTCGGACCGAACGAACCAATCGTGACCTGCTGCTAAAATTCCACGGAGCAGATCTCAAGATACCCTGATGACTAAACCGCCGCAGGCGGCATGAATCAGAGCAAAGGTGCAGGATGGCCCGGCGGAGGAGGTTTTCGCCGGGGAAGAGACAACCCGGATGAGACCGCGGGACAACCCTCTTTATTCCTCATCCGTCTTACGAACAGGAGCGCTTAGTTTTTGTAGAAAATGGGATTGGAAATAAGACGATGGTTCGGAGAGGAGATTTCAATTCGGATATACCCTTGAGACCTTGCGGGAAAGAAGCTGCGTTCCACCTCCAACGGGGTTTCCCCCTCTATGGTGGTGAGAACTTTGCCTGAATCGATCAAGTCGACCCGGATCGGAACCCCCGGACCGCCGGTAAGCATTACCGCGGTTTTGATCGCCATCGGTTCCCCCCGGGTGTCCAAGGTCTCCCCGGAAACGCGGGACTCACCGCTCACCGGTGAGGATAGCCTGAATTCCTCCAGCCACAGTTTGCCGACACCGCCCTGGTACACGGCGTACATTCTTCCGTGCCTCATGGCATCGAGTACAGCGGCCCGGGTTTTCTCGGAAACCAGAAAGACCGTCTGCCCCCGGTCCAGCCGGGACCAGCTATTCATTCCCTCTTCGTGGAAATCGAGACCGCACAGACCCCAGGCCGGTCGTTTCCTGACGCCCTCCACATACTGAAGCAGGGCACGGTCCCACTCTTTTCCGGGATCGGTGGCATGGAACGTGTCGCCGTAAAGGGATTCAAAACCCGTATACCCCTCGGTATGGAGGAGGGAAACGGGATGGACCCCGGTTTCCATTTCCAGTTGGGGCAGGGCAATGCCGGCTGCTTCTTTGAAGGGAAGGATTTCCCGTTCACCATACCTGGCTTCCAGATGAGCCCAAAACGTCATGCCCCCTTTTTGATCGACGTAATCGATGAGTTCCTGGTACGGTTCGCCCCCCCGGGGCCCGTGGAAAGGGTCAAAGGGAGAGAGCCGGAATGGATGGGCATCGATGGCTCCCAGAACCGCGGCAATCAGGAGGATCTTGCCGGCAAGGCCGACGGGACCGCCCCAGAAGATCATGACGACACTCAAGAGGCTCACGCCCATAAAAATGGAGAATGGCGGCAGGAGGCGGAAGAAATAGCGGGTCGAAAATCCCCGTCTCAAGGTGGGGAGATTCTCAATATCCTCGGCGCTGTCCAGGCCGATCACGTGAATATGTTTGCGCCAGTCATGGGCCGTCAGTTTTCCCTGCCTCAAACCGCCTTCCCAGTAATAGAAAGGGGCTGTCTCGAGACCGGGGATGAGAATCACGTCGGGATCGGCATCGTCGGCGCGATTGACGGCGTCCAGATAGTTTTGCGCCCCTTCTTTGAGAACAGATTTTCTCGAGACCGTCCAGGAAAAGAGGTTGGGGAAAGGCGGCAGACCGTAGGAAAGGCTCACCTGGTCATGATCGGTGAGGACGATAACGTCTACCGCGCGATCCCGCGCCATTCGGCCCAGTTCCTCAATGCCGTGGGAACCGCTGCTGAATTGAGATGAGTGAACGTGGAAAGCCCCGACCAGCGGCATCCAGTCGGCGGCATGGACATTCGGGCAAGTCATGAATGTGACGGCCAGAACACCGAGCAGCACCATCCTCCTGAATGTCATGCAACCTCCACCGCGTTGCGCAGGAGTTCATGGACAATCCCCCTGTTTCCGGGATAATCGACTACCCGAATGGTAACATGCATGTCATCGCCCCCGAAGCCGGCCTTGCTGTTCTCAAAGATCGTGGTCAGCCTGTCGATCAGATACTGCTTCCCCTCCCCTTCTCCCGGCGCCATGACCACAAAACTTTCATCACCCATGTAAGAGGCAACGTCGGTGGTTCGAATGTTGTCCTGGAAGAAAGCGGCTGCCCGCCGGAACCGGGCCTCCCGATCTTGGCCGTCCCGTGCGTGGGCCAGATACTTTTTCAGCCCCGTCAGTTCGAAAACAAGCAAGGCGAATGAACGGGTCTCATATCGGTCACAGGCATTCATTTCCTCCAGCACCCGCCGGCTCAAATAGCGAAAGCTGTAAAGCCCGGTTGCCTCTTCCATCACCGCCTCCTGCTCCGACTGACGCAACCGGACGGCCATTTTGTCCTCCAGAAATGCCAGGGTTTTGATGCCCATCATAATCCCCATGGCAATCAGGACAAGGATCATCACGGAGGACTGGGAAGGTATGAGAGTGAGAACGAAAGCGGTGATACCCAGATGGACAGAGACGAAGTAAATGAGCAGCACCACGTTCTTTTCCCTGATTCCGAGACGGACGAGCCGGTGATGGAGGTGCTCCCCGTCGGCGGCGAAGATGTTGCGCTTCACTTTGCTTCGCCTGATAACCGCCATGACCGTGTCCAGAACGGGCACCCCGAGAGCCGCCAGGGGAATCATAAGGGCAATCACCGTGGCCCCCTTCTGCAGGCCCTGAATGCCGATGACCGCTAGAGTGAAGCCGAGGAACATACTGCCCCCGTCTCCCAGAAAGATCTGAGCCGGAGAAAAATTGTAACGGAGAAAACCAAGACAGCTCCCGGCGAGGATGGCTGTCGCGATCATACCGAGGGTGTCGCCCCGACGGCCGGCTACGGCAAAAAGTGCCACGGCACTGATGAGTGTCACCCCTGAGGCAAGACCGTCGAGCCCGTCAATCAGGTTGATCGCGTTGATCATGGAGACCACCCAGACGATGGTAAGCACACTGCCGAGCACCGGGCCAAGATAGATATCACCGCCCAGAGGATTGGTGACAAACTCGATACGAAGTCCCAGAAGGGCCGGCACGGCCCCCGCCAGAATCTGCCCCGCAAACTTGAAGAGCGGCGGCGTGGAACGGAAATCGTCTATGAGCCCCACCACGAGCACCAGCGTGGACCCAAGCAAAAAAGTTGGAATCACGGTATCGACCACCGACCGGTAATCGGGGACCAGGGTCCAGACACCCATGAGAACCGCCATGAAGCTCAGGTAGATGGCCAGCCCCCCGAAATAGGGCACATTCCGTGCATGGATCTTGCGCCCCCCGGGCTTGTCGACGCAGCCGAGGCGAAGGGCCAGCCTGCCGGCCGCCGGCGTCAGAACAACCGCCAGCGCGAGGGCACTGCAAAAAAGAATCCAATAAGGGATTGCCGTACTCATAACCCTACCCTGCTTTGCGCCGCCTGAAAGAATTCGGAGAAACAGGCGAATCCCCCGGAGAGCTGCCATGGAGAAGCCCCTTCTCCACGAGACAAGCCTCATAGACGGCGCTTATCTGCTTGACCATGGTATCCGCGCTGAACAACTCTCCGATGCGCCGCCGACCGGCCTCACCCATTTTCCGGACAAGTGACGCATCCCTCAGGAGCCGCACCATATCACCGAAAAGGGCCACGGGATCTTCCGGAGGCACCAGGAGTCCCGTCTCTTCATGGGCGACGACTTCCGGAATCCCCCCAACCCCCGAGGCCACCACCGGTTTGCCACAGGCGCCGGCCTCAAGGAGAACCCGCCCCATGCCTTCAAAGAGAGAAGGAAGAACCGCAATGTCACAAAGGCCGAAAACCTCAGCAATGTCATTGCGGAAACCCGCGAAGACGACAGAATCCTTAAGGTTGAGCTCCCGGCTTCGGGCACGGAGTTTTTCTTCCAGGGGCCCATCGCCCACGAGAAGAAGTTTCGCACGGGGAACGGCTGCCACCACATGGGTCATGGCCTCAAGGGCGACGGTATGGCCCTTCCCCTCCCAGAGTTTCGATACGAAGCCGATGACCCGGTCATCTTCATTGAGACCCAGTTCCCTTCGAAGGGATGCGAGCTTCTCCCCGGGAACCGGTTGGAAGCGCTCAAGATCGATACCGCTGTATATCCTGGAGTATCGTTGCTCTTGAAGAATCCCCTCCTCACGGGCCCAGTCGATCATGGGTTGAGAAATAAAGATGGTGTGATCCGCCCAGGGGGCAGCCAGGCGCTCGAGTTTCTTGAAAAGAACCCGACGCCACGGACGCTCGGCGGCATGAAAAGCAAAGCCGTGAACCGTGTGGATAACAACCGGCGTGCCGGCGATTTTCCCCGCAAGCCTTCCGAGCCAACCGGTCTTGGAGTTGTGGGTATGGAGGAGATCGATTCTCTCCCGTTTCAGAATCCCCACAATTTCGAAGAGGGCACGCAAGTCTCGCACGGGGCGAATGGGCTGCCTCAAATTGGCAATCTCATGGACGGTGAAACCGGCCTGCCGGACCATATCATTTAATCCGCCCCCCGGTGCACAGGCGAAGGACACCTCAAATCGTTGCGCACAGGTCCCTTTCATGGTAATCCACGTGTTGAGTCCAGACCCGCTAATCACGGGAAGTGTGTGAAGGTGAAGAACACGAATCCGGTTCATAGGGAAGGCTCCAGCATCGGCGTCAGGCGAAATTCCACTTTTTCCAGAACCTGACGGGGAGTAATGTCATTCATGCAGGTCCGCGGGACACAATCAAAACGGGTGCATGGACTGCACGACGCCCGGCCCTGAACGGAGAGGTGAAACCCCTCGGGGCCATAGGGGCCATAGCGGCTCGGCCTGGTCGGGCCGAAAAGAGCGATCACCGGTGTTCCCACGGCCGCCGACAGATGCATGGGACCCGTATCATTGGTCACCATGAGATCAGACTCTTGGAGCAGGGCCGCCAGGTCTATCAGATTGAGTTTGCCGCACAGATCAATAACCGGTCGTTTCATGGCCGCCGCCAGACGGGCGGCCAGGGCGCACTCCCCTTCGGCGCCGACAATAAGGACCCGGGCAGAGAGCCGGTCCACCAGCAGATCGCCCAGTTCGGCAAAATAGGCCACAGGCCACCGTTTGTAGACGGCATCGGAGGCAGGGTTCAAAACGATCTGCAAGGCCCCCTCCCCGGCGTTTTCCCTGATCCCGGGGATTGCCTTCAGAGCAAGCCGATCGGCCTCTGTCACCCAGAACTCGAGCCCCTGCCCCGAATCCACAGCCCCAAGCATCCGGACCACGTCGAGATTAATGTCGACCTCGTGCCGATCCGCCAGGGGAGGCGCATCCCATGAATCAACGATCCAGGCATCATAAAAGCTGCCGCGACCGTCGGTGTTTCGCCCGATGACGCAGCGGGACCCGATCACCCGGCACAACTGCTTCATCCGCCGGGCACCCCTGTCGGAAAAGAGATGATAAAGATTGATCACCATGTCGTAGCGTTGTTTCCTGAGTCTCCCCAGAGTCTTCATGAGGGGCAGAAGCCCCCCCCCGGTGATCCGGTTGGTCATTCCCTGGGTTTGAAGTACGTGAACATCATCAACATATGGGCAGTTTCGAAACAGGTCGGCACACTTGGGAGTCACCAGCAGGTCGATGAGAGCATCGGGATACCGGTGGCGGAGTGCCCGCAGGGCGGGAACAGCCAGAATCAGATCGCCGATGCCGGCGGCTTTCACCACCAGGATGCGCTCCAGATTGCCGAAGAGATCTACCCCTGCCATGTCACAAGACTCCTTCCAGTACCGTCTCTTTCCGCGCGCTCCGGGGGCGATCCAGATAGTGCTGGCACCAGACTTCAAAGGTGAGCAGGGACCAGATCTGATGGGTCCAGAGTTTACTTCCCCGGAGGTGTTCACCCACCATGCGTTCCACACAGGGGGCATTGAAGAATCCCCTCTCCCTGAACCGGCGGGAAAGGAGGGTCTCCTGAAGGTATCCCTGGAGCGCCCGCTGGAACCAGGCACCCACAGGTACCATGAAACCCTGCTTCTTCTTCTTCATGACGGCAGCCGGTAGACGTCCCTTCATGACATCTTTGAGCAGCCCCTTCAGATGAAATCCTCTCATCTTCTGCTCCGGGGAAAGACCGGCCATGAATTCCACCAGTTTGTGATCGCAGAAGGGGACCCGGAGTTCCAGAGAGTGGGCCATGCTCATGGCGTCGGCCATGAAAAGGAGGTCATTGGGGAGGTAAGTCATCAGATCAAGATAGGAAATCCGTCTCAGGTAGTCCTTGGGGTCACCGGACGACAGATAGCCCCGATGAAGAGCGGCCGAGTCGTGGCCTTCAAGGCTTTCGAGAAATCCCGGGGCGTAGAGTGCCCGCTTCATTTCCTGATTGCTGAAAGAAATCCAGTGGAGGTACCGGTTCACGGGATCGGTCAGACTGCCCTGAATGAAACGTTTGACCCGTCCGCCCAAACTTCCGCTCGCCGTGGATTCGGGCAGGCGATCGGCCATGGGGGCAATCACCTCCCGGCGCAGCCAGAGAGGAAGACGCTCGAAAAGAAAGGAGAGCCGCGCACCGAGATACCTTGGGTACCCCATAAAGACTTCATCCCCGCCGATGCCGCTTAGAGCCACGGTGACATGCTTCCTGGCTTCCCGGGAAATCAGATAGCTTGGAATGGCTGACGAATCGGCGAAGGGCTCTCCCGTGGCCTCCAGAATTCTGGGCAGCACATCAACCACATCAGGCTTGAGAACGAACTCCCGATGGTCCGTGCCGAAATACTCGGCCACCATCCGGGCGTCGGCCAGTTCATTGTAGCTGGCATCTTCCTCACCATAACCGACGGTAAAGGTCTTGATCGGCCCGGAGCTGACTTCCGACATGAAGGCGACCACACTGGCCGAATCCATCCCGCCGCTGAGAAAGGCTCCGAGAGGCACGTCGCTGATCATACGCGTCTGCACGGCGTCCTTCAGCAAGCCGCTGACCCGCTCCAGGCACGCCTCCCGGGATAGGGGTGATTTGTTCTCTTCCAGGCTCAAATCCCAATACCGCCGCACTTCAGTGATTCGGTTCCGGTAAATCAGGCAATGGCCGGGAGGGAGTTTCTTGATAGCGGGGAACATGGTCGCCGGAGCCGGCACATAAAGATAGGTGAGAAACCTATCCAGCGCCGCCCCGTCCAATTCAGGAGGCGCATCATCCCCCGCGAGAATGGCCCCGATCTCCGAGGCAAACATAAGTGACGGGCCGTCGGCACGGTAGACCAGAGGCTTGATTCCCAGACGGTCCCGGGCGAGAAGGAGGCTGCCGGTCGTGCGGTCCCAGAGAGCCAAGGCGAACATGCCGTTCAGCAACTCGAGACACCCGACTCCCCGCTCTTCGTAGAGATGGACAATCACTTCCGTGTCCGATTCACTGGCAAACCGGTGGCCCCGCTGCACCAGGCCGGCCCGCAGCTCCCGGTAGTTGTATATCTCACCGTTAAAGACAAGCCAGACCGTTTTGTCTTCATTGCAAACCGGCTGCTGTCCGCCGGAAAGATCGATTACGGCCAGCCGCCGCATCCCGAGGGTGACATCGCCATCGCTGTAAATACCGTGATCATCGGGGCCGCGGTGGATCATGGCATCACACATTCTCTGCACCGATTCGGGATCACCACGTCCTGCAATGCCGGCTATTCCGCACACAAGAACCTCATCTGAAGAAAAATAGGAGGAAATATTGTTTTCTGTAATATTTTATTATAGTTAGCTGATATTGACAATATTTTATTCTCCAAATTTATGACAAAGTTCGGATTATGGGGGCAGGACGCTCACAGGCAATAAAGTTCCTGCCAATAGAAGCGGATTTCAGCGAAAGGAGCTGTTTTTCTCGTTAATGCAGTCCCTGTGATCCATGGCTCTCTGCACCTCCGGCGGGGCACAAGAGACGGTCTTTTAGACAAGCTGCTGTTCTATCTTCTCGGCATCCCCGGCCCCGGGCAGGACGCCGTCCACCACCGCCTCAGGCCTCAAGGGGACGACAAAGCTGAAGACGCTCCCCTCTCCCTCCCGGCTGGCGACCCATATCCACCCTCCGTGGAGACTGATGATCTTTCGACAGAGGGTGAGTCCGAGGCCCGTACCTCCGAATTTTCTGGAAGTCGAGTTGTCCTCCTGCTGGAAAGGCCGGAATATCTTGTCAAAGTTCCCCTTCTTGATTCCCACCCCAGTGTCGGCGACGGAGACTTTCATAAAGGGGCGCGATGAATCGGAAAGAAGAAAGGCGGCTTTTTCTCTGTGGGCCACCGGCAGATGCCGGACCAGCCAACCTCCATCAACCGTTTCCGCGGTGAGCACAATACTGCCGCCATCGGGCGTGAATTTGACGGCATTGGAAAGGAGGTTGAATATGACCTGTTTGATCTTTCTTTCATCGGCCACAAGCGTCTCAAGAGCTTCCGGAGCATCGACAGAGACATCAATGTCATGCTTCATGGCCTTTTCCTTCACCATAAAGATACTTCCGTTCAAAACAGCGACAAGGTCCACGTTTGTCGTTTCCAGCTCCATTTTACCGGCTTCAACCTTGGAAAGGTCGAGGATATCGTTGATGATGGCCAGCAAATGATTGGAGCTCTGGAGCACATCCTGGAGGTATTCCTGCTGTGTCTCATTGAGCTCGCCGAAGTGCTGATCGATGACCACCTCGGTAAAGCCTATAATCGCGTTCAATGGCGTGCGCAGCTCATGGCTCATATTGGACAAAAAGTCTGTTTTTGAGCGGCTGGCAAACTCCGCAGTCTCTTTTGCCTGATGCAGTTCCTCCATTCCACGCTTCAGCCGCGCGTCGCGCAACTCGATCTGTTCCAGCATCTTATTGAACTCTTCGACCAGACGGCCGATCTCATCGTGCCCCTTCACCTCCACCCGGGCAGCAAAATTCTCTTCCCGGGACACGACACCCATGGCCTGGACCAGTTCCATAATGGGATTGGAGACCACCCGCTGCAGCCCCATGGAGAGCAGGAACGCAATGGCCAGGGACAAGAGAAGGATCGCCCCGGCCATGCCGCTGGACATAAAGAGTTTTGAGCGGAGCCCCCGCAGATCAGACTGGATGAAAAAAGTCCCGATGATATGGCCGTCATGAAGGATTGGCTTGTACAAACTGAGGCGATCACCTAAAACCGTGTCACCTTCGATAATCCCTTCCGGAAGGGCCGCCAGTTCGCCCCGGAGCGATTCGGATATTTCGTCCGGAAGGGCCGGGGCGTCTTCCCCTATAGATGCGTGAATGCCATAACCGGCAAGGAGCTGCCCCTCTGCCCTGAAGATCCTCGCAGCGGAGATATTTCGCTTCGCACTCAACGACAGGAGAATATTTTCCGCGCCTTCTTTGTCGTC
>CAYUBU010000198.1:0-4397 GCA_964443105.1 uncultured Nitrospirota bacterium | reverse complement strand
TACGTCGCCGGAGCCCGTATCCAACTGGGTTGCGTCGGTGAGTGAAGACATGGCCGTAGTGGCTGGTCTATGGACAGCCCTCCATCACCCGCTGCTTTTCCTTTTCTGCCTCGCTCTTTTTCTGATCCTATTAATTTGGCTCCTCCCCCGACTCTGGCGCCATGGCAAAAATGGTTTCGCTTCATGGCGTCACGTCTTCGGGAGGGGACACAAGAAACGATTCCCGGGCCAAAATCATCTCTGATCAGTCCGCCCCCGGCCCAACTCCCCGGCCCTTGTACCCGACAGCCCTCGACGGCGCCACGAGCCTGTTTCACAGAAGCCTGTTTCACTGAATACTTGTCTTGCCGGCAATGAATAGGTTAAGATGATCGGGTGTTCAAAAACAGGGAAAACCCAATCACACCCATTAGAACAGGAACAGATTCTTTGCCGCAACTTCAACCCGGGCATCAGGAGCGGAGAAAAACCGCCCCATGGAGGCATCCCGCGGGCAACCAGAATCTATTGGAGCTCAAGGCATCACAACCATGACTTCCGAATCACAAAAACAGGATAAACAGGTCGAGCCCTTGCGCCATCCATGGCAGTCCGTACTCCACGAGATTATCTTCGAGGCCGATACGCCCACAGGCCGGCTCTTTGATATTCTCCTGCTCATTAGTATTCTGCTCAGTGTGCTCGCCGTCATGCTCGACAGCATCATCTCGATACGGCAGGTCCATGGGAGCCTTCTGTACAAGGTGGAGTGGTTTTTCACGATTCTTTTTACCGTGGAGTACGTGCTCCGCCTGGTCAGCGTGGGCCGGCCGCTTCTGTATGCCAGAAGTTTTTACGGCATTGTCGATCTCCTGGCCATTCTGCCGACCTACGCCAGTGTTTTTGTGCCCGGAAGCCAGTACCTGCTGGTCATACGGATTCTCCGTATCTTGCGAATATTCCGGATTCTCAAGCTAATCCAGTATCTTGGAGAGGCCAAACTCCTCATACGTGCCCTGCGGGCCAGCCGCAGAAAAATTGCGGTCTTCCTCTACACCGTTCTGACGATGGTCATTATTTTCGGCTCTCTCATCTATCTCGTGGAAGGTTCGGAAAACGGTTTCACCAGCATTCCCAGAGCTGTCTACTGGGCTATTGTAACCCTCACGACCGTGGGCTATGGAGACATCTCGCCCAAGACACCTGTCGGTCAGGTGATCGCCTCGTTGGTCATGGTGCTGGGCTATGCCATCATCGCCGTACCCACGGGGATCGTCACCGTTGAAATGGCCCATGCCTTTCCCAATCAGACGGTCAGCACCCAGGCTTGTCCCCAATGCAGCGCCGAGGGCCACGACAGCGATGCCGTGCACTGCAAGTTCTGCGGTGCTAAACTCTAGCCCCTGGTCGCTGCCCCGGCAAGTCTGTCCCCTTCTATTCTGCTCCCGGCATCCGGCGCAAGGAGCGCAGAAACCCTCCTCAAAAGGCCGACGACGGGTATTTTGCCTGCAGATTCAAAATTATTTCCGGCGCACTTTACAGAACAGGACTCCAAGGCTATTATAATAAGCCAAATTGGCTGAGACGGGGGTTCTCAAAGTTCTTCTGCCTGTGAAACGGCAGTTCCTGCTTTTTTTTAGTGCCGATCGGCTTCCGTCCCGGTCCATCAGGTGCCTTACAAACCCACTATCAACCCACATCCAGAAGGAGGAAAGCCATGTCCGTTGCCAAAGTCACCGAAATCATTGCCTCATCCCCAAAAAGTTTTGAAGATGCGATCAAGAAAGGGATCGACCGAGCCAACAAGACCCTGAAGGGCATCAAGGGCGCCTGGATCAACGAGCAGACCGTAAAAGTGGATAACGGAAAAGTCACCGAATATAGGGTGAGCCTGAAGATAACCTTTGTCCTCACAAAATAAAGCTATGCCGCTAGCCGGGAAGGAAGCCTCAGAGAAGGCCTGGGGGCGCTGATGCTGCTCCCACGAAGAACCCGGCAAAAAGAAGGTGGCCATACCGTTGTGGTGACAAGCCTGCCCATGGGATTCTCCTGTGGCAGCTTGGGGCCGGCAGTAGGGCATCCGCGGACCCCCTTGTGTCTGCAAGGGGGTCTAACGTTGCAGAGTCGATAGCAACGGCGTTTGAGACTGGCGACGGTGGACCAAATTGAATACTGCGCGATGTGGAAGTGCTGGTCCTATGGAAAGACAGCTGGCTGGGATGTAAGGGAAGGGACAACGGGAAGATCGGCAACCCCCAAGGGCCGGTTCCGGCGGATCCGCCGGAAGGGTTTAAGACGCCTTCTGAACTTTTCCTGATCGGAGACAACGGGTGCAGACATTAATTTTCTTCCCCTGCCCCTGCTGGTTGACGCGCACTTTCTGAATATTCGGCAATGAGACTTTTTTCGATTTGTTATGGGCGTGGCTTACCTTGTTCCCCACAAGGCGCCCTTTGCCGCAAACCTCACATTTTCTTGACATCACATAGCTCCTCAGATATACTCGGGTCACAAAATCGGTCAAAAAAAGAAGCGAACTTTATCATATTCCTGTTCCCTTCGCAAGCGCAAAAAAATAGCCGTTGGAAGGAGTTTTTATGCCCAGAATTACCAAGGACATGTCTTTTATACAGGCCATCCAGGCCCACCCCAAGGCGGCAGAGGTGTTGGCAAAATACGACATGGGCTGTATCGGCTGCATGGGTGCCGCGGGCGAAACCGTGGAACAGGGCGCCATGGCCCACGGCGTGGACGCGGACAAACTGATTGAGGAGCTCAATGCCCTCTTCAAGAAGAAGTAGACCGATTTTATTTCTCCTGCCATCAGGCACGCTCTGGAAGGAGAACAAACGGAAAACAACTTGAAGGAAAGAACGGCCCTGAGTCTGGGAAATGACTTATTGGCCCTCCTCCCGGTATGAACCAATGTGAATCGATTCTGAAAGAGATTCATCGCGTCCTGTCCTCTACCGTTCTAGAACCCCCTCCCATTAACACCGATCACCGGGAAGACCTTCTCCGGCGTATTCGCGAATGTTTGAAGGCCGAGGCATCACCCGCCACAGTCAAGCTTGTCAAGTCAGCCCGAAACCAACTGGAAGAGGAGGCCCACGGCGCGCCGGAGGCTCGACAGCGCTTCGTCATGTCAATCAGGACAGAGCTCGATCATTTCCTGAACAGGACGAAAGGAGGCAAATCTGCGCCTTCCGTGTCCCGAGCCCCGTCCCCCCTCTCCCGCCCGGTGCGCTACGTGAAGGGGGTGGGAGAGCGTCTGGCATCGTTTCTGGCGAAACTCGACATTCATGAAGAGCAGGATCTCATCTATTTTTTCCCCTACCGCTATGAAGATCGCAGAAACCTTCTACCCATTTCGCAATTAAGGGAAGACGCCTTTGTCACCATTCAGGGCACGGTCAAGAGTGTGGATCTCCAGACAACCCGGAGGAAGGGATTCAAAATATTCCAGCTTCTCGTAGAAGATCCATCGGGCACGGTGATTGCCAAGTGGTTCAACCAGGCGTATCTGAAAAAGATATTTCGTCCCGGACAGCGTCTCATCCTGAGCGGACGGGTGCGGCGGGATCCATACAGTTTCAGTCTCGACATGGAAAGCCCGGAATACGAAATCCTCCAGGATGATGATGAGGCAACGATTCACACCAACCGTATCGTCCCCATTTACCACACGACCGCGGGACTGACGCAGCGCAGGCTCCGAACCATCATGTTTCAGGTTGTGGAGTCCCGCCATGCAGAGATGGAGGAGTTTCTGCCGTCATCGATTCTGGAGACATACCGCCTGCCCCTTCGGGCCGAAACCATCCGGCAACTTCACTTCCCCGAGTCTTCGATGCCGGTGCATCTCCTGAATGCCTTTCGAAGCCGATACCATAAGCGTTTCATATTCGAAGAGTTCCTCCTTCTGGAAATGCTTCTCGCCCTGCAGAAGGGAAGCCGGACCAGCGAAGTCCAGGGGGTCGCTTTTCACGTCGATTCAAAGCTGGCCCAGGCGCTGCTCGCCCGGCTCCCCTACAGGCTCACCGCTGCCCAGGAGCGGGTCATCAGAGAAATCAAGCAGGACCTGGCACGCCCGATTCAGATGAGCCGACTGCTGCAAGGTGACGTGGGGTGCGGGAAAACCACTGTTGCCGCGGTGGCTGCGGCAATCGCCATAGAAAACAGCACCCAGGTAGCCGTCATGGCTCCAACCGAAATCCTGGCCGAACAGCTTTATCTCAATTTTCACCGCATCTTCGATACCCTGGAAAAACGGACGGCCCTTCTTTCCAAAGGGGTCAAGAGCCAGGAGCGAGCCCGGCTTCATGATGAGATCCGGCAGGGCCGGATCGATGTGGTGGTGGGGACCCAGGCGCTGATTCAAAAAGAGGTCGCCTTCGACAGGCTGGGCCTGGTCATCA
>CAYUBU010000197.1:0-10974 GCA_964443105.1 uncultured Nitrospirota bacterium | reverse complement strand
TTCATGTTGTAGTTGATAAAATACTGGAAGCTGAAGAAGTTCACGTCCGGGGCTTCGCCGAGTCCGCCGAAAGACCAGACATTTGAGACGAGGCCGCCCACGACCCAGTGCCCCGGCATGGTCAAACCAACCAGTGCAGGGCCGGCCGACCACTTGTCCGATGTCATTCGATTGGCGCCTGTCGGCATAACCAGAGCGGGGCCGGCGCCCCAGATGAATTTACCCGGCTTTGCCGGTGAAAGGAATGCCTGATAGGTGATGTCTCCCATGCCGAAGGCATTGCCCTCCCCCTGAATACGTTCTCTCTGATAGATGACGGGTACGATCAGCCGGTTGATCAAATTCCAATTTTTGCTGATATTTGCCGGATAGACCGGTTTGATGTTGAGGACATTGACAAAAGCATCCTTGGGCCCGTTATTGAAGGTGGCGTTGTTTTCGAAGGGTACACTGATGAGGGTGCTGACCGGATTCTGGGAGGCCTTGGCCAGCGAACCCGCGTCTTGAGTGCCTTCGTCTTCCGCCCAGGCGGCATTGTTTGAAACCGTAATCCCAAACGTAAGAAGAGTGAAAAGCAATAATCTTGAAAGTAAAGTCATCTTCATAAACTTTCCTCCATATTATGACGTCTAATACATCGTTTCATCCGGTCTCATATTCAAACCCTGAAAACCCGGGTCCAGGACAGCAACATTAAATCTGTCATTCCGTCTTCACGAATTCTACGAAGAGAAGCGGAAGACGCAGCTCATAGAGGCTGTTCAGTACGCCGATCAGTTCAGCCTGATCTCTCAGACGTCCTTCCAGGATCGTCACCGGCGCTTGATCCGCCGGATGGTTCGATATAATGCTCAGTCCGGACAAGCGGTCCGACCAGCTTTCGCAAAGACACCCCTGCACTTTAATGCGGTAGGCGGCCGCCATCCCCAGTGTCAGGCCTTTCCCGTGATGAGGATGGGTCATGTTTCAAGATCCTTTCTGTTTGATGAACCAGGACCACCTGCCGAATAGGCACAACCATAGACGCATTTAACAAATGCCACATCACTCGAAAAGGGTTAAGAATGGGGGATATTGATGGTTGGTTACCGTAGATATGGGGATAGTGAAAATGGATCTGCCGTACGATTAATGACTGTCGAGGATGCCCATGGACCGGGCTATGGTGACTGCCTGTCGTCGATTGCCGGCATTCAGCGTCTGGTAGACGCTTTTCAGATGTGATTTTACTGTTTCAATTGAAATGAATAATTTTTCGGCGATTTCCTTGTTACTGAACCGCTGTGCCGCCAGTTCCAGGACCTCGAGTTCGCGATCCGTGAGGGACCCAACCAGTGGTTGGCGTTGCAAAGAGGGTGCAGGTACACGCACCCCATCTGATGCATGGGGCGCGAGGCTTTGTTCACGGTCCCTGAAAGCGGCCAGCAGTTTCCCGATAAAGTCCACAGCAACGTTCTTTCGGATCAGACGTTTCAGCAGACCGACCAAAGGGGTGCCGGCTTCGAGGAAGGGCCGAATCCATCCATAGGTTCCACTCAAGGCCACGGCCTCTTCGAGAGCTTTAAGCGCCTCTTCGGGACGGCCGAGCTTATCCATGGCCAGGGCCTGCAGGACCGCCACCTCAATTGTTTGACCCGTAAATCGACAGGCCTCGCTCACTTGACGGATTTCACGAAGTAAACCGGTCGCGCTCTCCAGACTCTCTTCGGAACCGCTCGCGATCAGTATTCTCGCTTGAGTGATCGGAGGAGATTCCAACCACATAAATAAATTGGCTGGAGCCGGTTTGTCGCTAATCATCCGTGCCCGCTCGACGGCCCTCTTCAAGTCCCCCCGCAGCAATGCAATTCGGGCATAGCAGGAGTGGACCATGGACCAGTATTGAGGCTCGTTCAGCTCCTGGGCGAATTGCGCCAAACGACCGGCCGTCTCCTTCGCTTCGTTGTCCAAACGCATGAGCTGCTGCGTCAGCGCCAATCCGACCAGCCCGTCCAGCGCGGCCACGGGTTCAAGCACATACCGCTGCTCATATACATGAGCAAAATGACCCATTGCGGACTTGAGTTCGCCGGCCTGCAGGAGTGAGCACGCCCACATGTAGGAACTCCAGGCCTGGGTAAGGGGCATACGAAATTTCTTCGCAACAATCTGCAGACGGTGCGCTTCGACTCGCGCCCGTTGCAGGTCGCCGCAGATCAGGTAGATGAAAGCCAAAGAGGCAATAAGGCGGGAGATTAATTGACCCTCCGATGAATGGACTTCATTGATCCTGCCCTCCAATGCCTGGACGGCCAGGTCCTTATTGCCGTTCATGCAACGTGCCAGCCCGAGCACGAGCTCTGTCTCACCCAAAATCGGGGATTTCGTCCCGGCAAGCGTTGACACCGCATTTTCGAGGTACTTCAAACTTTGTTCGGCCTCACCTTTGAAGTATGCAATGTATCCACGAAAGAAAGCGATCTCTGCCAACGCCATCGGCTCTGCCGTTTGACTGCGGAGCAGAGACTCGGCCCGGTCGAGAAGCATCGGGATTCGCGCCAACAGATGTTGCAAGTAGCAGATCCACGCCTCGGTCAGAAGCAGCTTCGGCCGCTCCTGTTTGATGTCCGCCGGCAGCATGGCGAGCCACCGCTCCACGACAAACCATCGGTCAGCAAGGAACTCCTCGTCTCGGTTTGCCTCGAGACTCTCAGCCGCGCGCACGACATCCCCTGCCGCCAAGGCATGACTGATCGCTTCTTTTACCAATCCCTGGGCCTCAAACCATCGACTGGCCCGTGAATGAAGTTCAGCAATTTCCTGGGCACTGTGGTACCGCCCCAATTGGTGCTTCAGCAGTTTCTGAAACAGGTGATGATATCGGAACCAATGGTTATCCGTATCCAGAGGTATGATGAACATATTATCGCTGTTCAGGCGGGCAACAAATTCCCACCCGTTGATTTTTCGACTGCCTGGCGTTGCGGCTTCCAGACATACCGCTTCGCATAAGGGTGCACAGAAACGATTCAGTATGGAAGTGGCCAGAAGATAATTGCGTATGATCGGGGACTGCTGTGACAAGACCTCATTAAAAAGATATTCTCTCACACGATGAGAATCTTCCGGAAGTCCCGGAATGTCAGCCTCCAGATCTTCCCGCCCTATCATGGCAAGGGCCGCTAGCCGCAGACCTGTCACCCAGCCTTCTGTTCTCTCTGTCCATAATGCTGCTGTGGTTTGATCGATCTCCTTGTTCAGGGTGTGCTTCAGATATAGCGTTGTTTCGTCCGCAGCAAAGCAAAGATCCTGAGAACGTATTTCGCACAATTGATTCTCGGCACGGAGGGTGGATATGGGCAGGAACGGATCTTGCCGGGCAACGACAACCAGGTGCATCGCCAGCGGCGGATGTCGCAGCAGAGAGGTGATTAAGTCGTGGATCGACTTCTCCTGGATGACGTGGAAATCATCCAGCACCAGGATAAAGTCGTCCTCAATCTGATCGAGCTCATTCGTGAGAGTTGCAGCCATGACTGCCAGCGGTGGAAGGACCGCTGCGTTTAACAATTCCCCGGTTTTCGGTAGGGCTCCGGGCATCGTGTTCTGAATAGCGGACAGAAAATAAATCAGAAAGGTACGCAGATCATTGTCGTCCTCGTCCAGCGACAACCAGGCTCCGGGCCAATCAGACTCTTTAAGCCAGCAGGATGTGAGGACGCTCTTGCCGTAACCGGCCGGGGCCGACACAAGTATGAGCGGCTGTTGGCGGGATTGGGTCATCTGCTCCAGTAAACGCTGCCGATGCACATGGGATTCGTCCACTGCCGGTGGGTACAGCTTGGTGGTTATGATCGGGATGGTGTTTTGGGGAGGGGACTTGACATGGTCGTTCTCCTCTTGAACGAGCCCCTCCCTGGAGAAATATCTCCCGGCACGAGCATGCTCCACAAGCTCATCCATGGTGTTGACTCCGATCTTTTCCATGATCCGGAGCCTTGTTGACGTGACCATTTCCGGGCTGAGCTGCAAAACAGACGTGATCTTTTCTTCTTCGGCCCCGTCCAGGAGCAATTGAACGAATTCCTTCTCCCTGATTGTCAATGCAGCCCATTCATCCTCTGCTCGATTCTGCGAAAGGGCATTCATATATTGAGAGACGACAATGCCAGTGATTGACGGGCTCAAATAGATTTCTCCGCCTACGATGGTCCTTATACCTTTCACCAGATCTTCCGGAGCACTCTCCTTAAGGAGGTATCCGACCGCACCGGCACGGAGCATGTCTTCCACAAAGCGCTTTCCCGAGTGAATGGACAGAGCCATGACTTTTGCAGCGGGAGATTCCGAGATGATGTTCCGGGTTGCCTCGATCCCATTGAGATTCGGCATGGTGATGTCCATCACGACAATGTCCGGCGAAAGCTCTCGGACCGATTCTATAGCCCTTTGGCCATCAACAGCCTCACCGACCACACTCATGTCCTGCTCTTCCTCTATAAGGAGGCGGAGTCCCTTTCTGAAAAGCGTATGGTCATCGACGAGAAGAACCGCTATTTTTTTATCCACTCTTACACCTCGAAATCATTTTACACTGAAGGGCGCAACCAGAACCGCCTTACACCCCTTACCCGGTTCGGTCACGATTTCCAGTGAACCGCCAAATCCCTCCATCCGTTCCTGGATGCTGAATAGGCCGAATCCGCCATCGAGTTTCACTTTCCCGAGTGCCGCTGAGGAGTCAAAGCCAATCCCGTCATCCTGAACAACCAATCGAATACGATTCTCTGTATTGTCCAAGGTAACTTTGACATGGCTCGCTTGCGCATGTTTGACAACATTTAAGAGTAGTTCCTTCATATTACGAAACAAAATGACCCTCACGTCATTATCCAGCGGTTTTTTCCGGCCGTCATCAACAAACTCCGTTTTGAGTCCGTACCGCTTACCGATCTGCTCATCCAGCCAATCGGAGATCGCTGCGGCCAGACCGACTTCGTTCATCATGGGAGGGCTTAAGTCAAAGACAAGTTCCCGAACACCCTGAACGTTATGGCGCATAGATTCTGAGATTTCATCAAGTGTGGCGTCGAGCTCTGTCCTGGAGTCGGTCTTTCGAGCCCTGGCCAACTGAATACGCGCCAGGGCAAGGGACTGACCCACGTGGTCATGGAGATCAGCGGCAATGCGGCGTCTTTCTCTTTCTTCAGCAAGGGTCAACTGGGAGGCCAGCGCCTTCAGTCTCTGCTGATAGTCCTGGACCTTACCTTCTGCCTTCTTGCGTTCTGTGATGTCCTCCTCTATGTCAACAACATTGACAACCTTGCCCTTGCTATTCCGAATCGGATACAATCGGCCCTGAATCCAGCGTTTGTTTCCCTGGGCACCGTCCATTCCGAGATCTTCCAGCGTACTGGACGCGTCATATTCGATCACCGGCATTATAACAGACTCTCCCTTGAACCCCTTCTCAATAAGTGGCATAATGCCTAGTTTCCTGGCCTCTTCATCTTCGAGCATGTTATACTTTTCAAGCGCCTCCGGCAGGTCTTCCTCGGAAATCCCCCAAAGCTCTTTCCACGCCTCATTGACCCGGATTATTTGTCCATCAAGATTCAGAACCTGTATGGAAAGCGGAGACTGTTCCATCAAACTCCGGAACTTCTCCTCACTCTCCCGTAGCGCCTCCTGCGACTTCTTGCGCTCAGTTATGTCCTGAAGAGTCCCAATCATCCTGACAGGTTCGCCGTCATCATCGCATTCCACCTCTCCAATCCCAAAAATGTATCGGATCGAACCATCGGGGCGAAGGACCCGATATTCAAATGGATCGCCGCCTCTGTTTTTCAGCCACTCGGCGGTATGCGTATCGTGATAATCGCGATCCTCCGGATGGATCGCTTCGAGAAGTTTATCATAGGTTATCGTTGTGTTGGGCTTTATGCCGCATACGCGATACACCTCGTCAGAACAGGTAATCCTGTTCATCTTTATGTCCCAAACCCAATTCCCAATATGTGCCAACTTCTGGGCATCGATCAAATTCTTCTCACTTTCGCGCAGCGCCACTTCTCCACGCTTGCGACCGGAGATATCCTCGATAACGGCGACAAAATAACTTGGAGTGCCCGTCTCATCGCGCAACAGCGAACCGGTCAGGTTGATCCAGACAATTTCATTGTCCTTGCGGAGATACCGCTTTTCCATGGAGTAGGTATTTTTTGCCCCGTCCAGCAGCTCTTTTACGTAATAAAGATCCTTCTCAAGGTCTTCTGGGTGAGTAATGTCCTGAAAGGTCAGTTTGAGCATCTCCTCTTGCGAGTATCCTGTTATAGCGCAAAACTTCTGGTTAATACGTAAGAATCGCCCCTCGAGCCCCACATGGGCGATTCCAACCGCCGCCTGTTCAAAGGTGGCGCGAAATCGTTTCTCTCTCTCTGCCAGCAGAGCCTGGGTCTCTTTTTGTTCGGTGATATCACGGTAAACACCGACAAAACCGGCCAGCCGGCCCTGATCGTCCTTTATTTCAGAGACCGTGGCCTGAACAAAGATCTGCTCTCCATCTTTGCGAGCCTGCTTAACTTCGCCGCGCCACATGCCGGTCTTTTTAAGATCAGCCAGCACATCGTCGCGCCGTTGGCGCAAATACTCAAGTGAAGTTACTTCTCTGAACACTCTGCCGATGGCTTCTTCGGCATTCCAACCATAAATTCGCTCGGCCGCCTGGTTCCAACTGACGACTTTGAAGTCCGGGTCGACAGACACCACCGCATCGGAGACATTTTCCAAAAGTGTTGCCTGGTAGCGCATTTTCTCTTGCCCCAGTTTCCGCTCGTCAATTTCATTCACCAGTAATCTGTTTGTGCCCTCAAGTTCAGCTGTCCGGTCATGAACCTGGTGCTTAAGGCTTCTATTCCAGAAGGTCAACGAGAGCACTATGCCTGACGCCGCACCCACGAAAATCAGAAGCCATTTCAACGCCTCAGCGCGGTCTATTCCATGTTCGTATCTCACCGACAGGTATTTGTTGCGAATGGCCGTTCTTTCCTCTTCGGTCATACTCGATAACGCCTTGTTGATAATCGATGTCAGTTCCGGCCAGTCCTTGCGATTGCCCATTGACAGGGTATGGTCTCCAAAAGGGGTCGGAGCGACGACCCGAAGGTCGGAAAAACCACGTCTATGAATGATGTGGCTGGACACGGTCAGGTTGCCGATATAAGCATCAGCCTGACCCGTTGCCACCGCTTGCAGGGCGTTCTCATCGGAATCGACTAGCAAGAGTCTCATTTCGGGAAAACTTTCAGCCAGCAGCGCCTGCACGGCAAACCCTTTGGGCACTGCGACCGTCTTCCCAGTCAGGGCGCTGATATCCATGATCAAGTCTTCCTGTTCACGGGCAAAGATGACATAAGGCGAGGAGATATAGTTCTCGGTGAAAGAAAGATACTGTTCACGCTCCGGGGTTCGTACAAGGACCGGAGTCAGGTCGGGCCCTTGCCCCTGCTTCATACTTTCGAGAAATCCGGCAAACGGCTGATGGGTTACTTCATATTCGAATTTGATGCCAGTACGTTTTTCGATCGACTTAAGATACTCGACCGCAATCCCCTGCGGCGCCTCATTGTCTCTGACGATAAGGTAGGGTGCCCAATCAACCGTCCGCACCCGAACCGTGTGTTTCTCAGCAAGCCAATTTTTTTCATCCTCTGTCAGGGCAATGGAGAATCCACTGACTACATCCTGATCCAACCATCGGGACAAGATCCTTTGGCGATCCTCCTCGGAAATCAGGTCAATGGCCTTGTTGAAGATGACCGCAAGCTGCGGGTAATCATTCCTGACCATCAATCTCACGTCGATATTGTGCTTCGTGGTGCCGGAGACTTTTATATTCTTGTAGTTGTTGTCATTAATGATCCGGGCCAGGACAGGCAGGTTGTCCACCACGGCAAAGACTTCATTCCTGGCCAGCAGTTTCATTCCGGCACCGGTGTTGTCTACTTCAACAAAATGAATACCGGGATTCTCTTTCCTTAGAATCTGATACGCACTGTAACCACGGCCAACGGCCACACGTTTTCCGGTCAGCGCGGATTCGTCGGGAATATACCCTTTGTCGATTGTGGTAGCGATTGCAATCGGGAAAGAAACGTAGGGCTTGGAAAATTGGGCATATTGTTTTCGTTCATCCGTGATGGATGTCGCCAGCATAAAGTCGGCCTGCCGGGCTTTAATGGCCTGCAAAACCTCACTGAAAGATTCTTTGACATCACACTGGATATCAATATTCAGGTTCTTCGAGATAATTTCCCAGTAGTCTATGGCAATGCCCACCAGCTTTTTGTCCTGATCGTACATGTTGATGGGTGGCCAGTTGGGTGCCATGGCGCAACTCAGCTCGCGGCTACTTAGAAATGCCCAATCATCATCGGTGAACACCTGTTGCTTATCCACGGTGAGGCCGGTGCCGGGCAAGTACCCCTGAGAGAGCGCATCAGAGTGCGGCCCCGTTTGGGCGAGCACGGCCACAGGCAGCCAGAGCATGACAAACAGGCCAAAGAGGTGCATTGACCGGAACCACTGTCTGAGCAGTTTTGCTTTGTCAGGCTTTCCAATCATCGTTCATGCTCTGAGAGCTGCAAGAGGTTCACGAAAATGGATCTCCAACATCTCAACTGCTCTTCTTCCCATAACGGGCCGACCCGCCACCGGCAGTCAAGGTCGTTCCTGCCTTTAGAGTGCCTGCGGTGTCAACCATTTGTCTTTTCGCCAGAAAATGCCCAATTCTTCAAAAGCACATGGGATAACCGGTCCAGAGAGCTTTCTCCGTGGTCTGAAACAACAAGACCGTCATAATTCTTGCTAAGTATAGCTAAAACAATGAAAAAATCAAACTTTATATGTCTGTGCCGGATCTTCTTGTCCAGCAAGACAAACAAGAACCGCCGGGGATCAAAAGGCCGTCATCCTCAACGTTTATCCGTTCAGGAGCCAGCCTTCATAAAGTCCCGCAGTATAAACCAGAGGACGGACGGCAGACGACGGACGGCAGACGACAGTGGGCAGAGGACAGTGGGCGGTGGGCAGAGAAGATCCGGACGGCAGAGGACGGAGGAAAGTAAATATCCCCCATTCTTAACCCTCTTCGGGTGATGTGTTTGCCATCAAATGCGGTTATGTTTCTTTCCATCGGCAGGCTGAACACGCTGGTCATTCAAAATGAGGTGGTCCTTGTCCGGATGTCCTCTGGAAGAGAATGGCGTGGGAGGCCAAAGGTCACCATATCGGAATAGTTATCAATGAAAAGGAGGTCTAAAATGAAGGGAATCGATGATGCAATCCTTTAAACATAAATTTGCGCTCCTCGCAGCCGCAATATGGTTTTTCGTGTTTGTCTCAGCGTGCACCATGGCAGACAACGCAACGAAACCGGAGGCCCAGAAAAGTGGTGAATCCCAGGAGATTTCAATCCTCCAGATCTGGAGCGGAGATTACCCCGTCTCAGCACTGCAGGACCTTCCGGAGGGGCAGCGCACCAGCCGAATTGGTTACATCGATGAAGCGAAAACTTTCTCCGCTGTCTGGCAGTCGTTAAAACCGGACGAAAGCGTTCCCGTGGTAGATTTCAAAAAGAACCTGGTGGTTTTTACGCGCAACACCGTTTTCTACAATCGCACCAACATTGTCACTGTGAAACTTAATAACGGCGTTGCTGAGATCCTGGCCATGGAGACCATGTCAGCTTTCCCAATTGAGGATCGCGTGGCCATGGCCCTGGCGGTGATTCCCCGGGAAGGAATCGAATTCATTGATGCGGGGGAGAGGCTTGTTCCGGTCAGATAGGCCTGTACACTGCAATCATGATGGAATTAGGATGAAAAGTCATCTTCTCTCTGCCCTGCTGGTTCTTCTCTCGGTGGCCGGCTGTGCCGGTTCGCCAACACCCCCCCAAATAGCTGAGGCCAGGTCACAGCGGGCTGGTCCCGGCAACACAATCTATCGCGTCGAGGGGCAGGCGGTCCGACTGGTCGATGGACGTGCATTCACGGAGATTTTGCCCGGCGCGGCATCGAAAACCAGCACCAGGGTCTTTGGTCAGCCGGCCCACGGGGATCTGGATGGAAACGGGGAGACAGATGCTGCCCTAGTCTTGGTGCAGACCGGCGGCGGGAGCGGAACCTTCTACTACGCTGCGGCAGCGCTCAATGCTGAAGGCGCCTGGCGGGGCACCAACGCGGTATTTCTCGGCGATCGGATCGCTCCCCAGGATATCACGATCAAAGGACATCTCATCATTGTTACATACAGCGACCGGCGCCCCGACGACCCGATGACCGCCCCGCCCACGGTCGGCGTCACGAAGTATCTCTCGATGGAAGACGGAAAACTGAACGAGATTGCAGCGCCCGGTGACGGGGCAACCGTGGCGGAAGGTTGGGTGATCATAGGCCACGAGGTGCGCTCATTTCTTCCTTGTTCGGACAACAGCAATCTCTGGCTGTTGGGCGAATCGCCGGCCCTGCCCGACATCATGGCAAAGTACCGGCGGGCGGCAAATGATTCACCCCCTTACCGGCCCATTCTCATGGCACTCGTCGGTATGGACGCCCCGCCACCCAAAGATGGTTTCGGGTCAGACTACGAGACGGCCTTTCTTGCAACGGAATTGGTAAGAGTCGCTCCAGGAGAACACTGCCCGAATCCCCTGATCCGGGTCGATGCCCCGCTATCGGGCTTGCAGATATTGTCTCCTGTCGAAGTCTCAGGCCAGGCCCGGGGCACCTGGTTCTTCGAGGGAGATTTCCCCCTCGTCCTGAGCGACGCCAGAGGCCGGACCGTTGCCGAAGGATATGCCACGGCTCAAGGCCCGTGGATGACCAAAGGATTCGTCCCTTTTTCCGGGACTCTTGTGTTCCCCGAAAGTGTGGCCGGCAGTTGGGGATGGTTGATTCTGAAGAAGGACAATCCCAGCGATAGACCGGAGCTGGATGA
>CAYUBU010000196.1:0-6079 GCA_964443105.1 uncultured Nitrospirota bacterium | reverse complement strand
TCGGGATGGGCCTTTTCGATTTCATCGAGGAGCACCACCGAGTAGGGACGGCGGCGGACCGCCTCCGTCAGCTGTCCCCCCTCATCGTAACCGATGTATCCCGGAGGGGCGCCGATCAAGCGGGCCACCGTATGGCGCTCCATATATTCCGACATGTCGATCCGGACCATGGCGTCCTCATCGTCGAAAAGGAATTCCGCCAGGCTCCGGGTCAACTCCGTCTTCCCCACACCGGTGGGTCCCAGAAAGATGAAGGAACCGATGGGGCGCTTGGGATCGGAAAGTCCCGCCCGGGCCCGGCGAATGGCGTCGGAGATGATGGTGACCGCAAGATCTTGTCCCACCACCCGCCGCTTCAGGGCCTCTTCCATCCGGAGAAGCTTCTCCCGCTCCCCTTCCATCATCCGGGAGACAGGGATCCCGGTCCACTTGGCCACCACCTGGGCCACGTCTTCCTCGGTGACTTCCTCGGTGAGCATGGCCCCCTCTTTCTGGGTCTCCTGGAGCCCCTCCTGGGCATCCTTGAGTTCCTTGTCCAAAGAGACCAGCACGCCGTAGCGGAGCTCCGAAGCTTTCTGGAGGTCCCCTTCCCGTTCCGCCTTCTCTTCCGCAATACGGGTCTGCTCGATCTTCTCCTTCACCCCACGGATCGTCTGGATCGCCTCTTTCTCCGCCTCCCAGTGAGCCTTGAGCCCATGGCGTTTTTCTTTCAGCTCACCGAGCTCTCTTTCTATCTTGCCGATCCGGTCCCGGGACGCCGCGTCCTTCTCCCGCATCATTCCCTGGCGCTCAATCTCCAACTGCCGGATCTTGCGCTCCACTTCGTCCAACTCGGCGGGCATGCTGTCAATCTCCATCTTGAGCTTGGAGGCCGACTCGTCGATAAGGTCGATCGCTTTGTCCGGCAGAAACCGGTCGGTGATGTAGCGGTGGGAGAGGGTCGCCGCCGCCACCAGGGCGGCATCCTGAATCCGGACACCATGATGGACTTCGTACCTCTCCTTCAGTCCCCGCAATATAGAGACGGTCTCATTAACCGAGGGCTCGCCCAGCATGATCGGCTGAAAACGCCGCTCTAAAGCGGCATCTTTCTCAATGTATTTCCGGTACTCGTCAAGGGTGGTGGCACCGACGCACCGGAGTTCCCCCCGGGCCAGAGCCGGCTTCAACATATTGGAAGCATCCATGGCCCCCTCCGCCGCCCCGGCACCGACCAGGGTATGGAGTTCGTCGATGAAGAGGATGATGTTCCCTTCCGCTTCGTCGATTTCTTTGAGCACCGCCTTCAACCGGTCTTCAAACTCACCCCGGTACTTGGCCCCGGCGATGAGGGCCCCCAGGTCCAGGGCCAGCACGCGCTTGTTCTTGATGCTCTCCGGCACGTCGCCGGCCACGACCCGCTGGGCCAGCCCTTCGGCCATGGCCGTTTTCCCCACACCGGGTTCACCAATGAGGACCGGGTTGTTCTTGGTCCGTCTCGACAGAACCTGAATGACCCGGCGGATCTCTTCGTCACGACCGACGATGGGGTCGAGCTTCCCTTTTTCCGCCTCTTCCGTGAGATCCCGGGTGTACCGTTTCAGCGCCTGGTACTTCTCTTCGGGATTCTGGTCGGTGACACGGTGGGAGCCGCGAATCTCCTTGAGCACCGCCAGGATCCGGTCCCGGGTGACCTGGTGCTCTTTCAGGAGCCCGGCAACGGCGCCGCCCTTCTCGGCCAGGGCAATGAGCAGGTGCTCGGTGCTGAGGAATTCGTCCTGAAGTCTGCCGGCCTCCTGCTGGGCCGATTCAAAGACCTGGTTCAACTCTTTGGTCACATAGATCTGGTCCATGGCGGCGGGACCGGACACCTGGGGCTTCCGGGTCATCAATTCGGTCAGCTGCTGCTCCACCGCCGGTAAGTCAGCTTCCAGGCGCTGAAAAATCGGCTTCACCACGCCCTCGGGCTGCCGGAGGAGCGCCAGGAGCAGGTGGTCGCCATCGACCTGCTGGTGTCCGTATTGCTGCGCGATGGACCGGGCTTCCTGTACCGCTTCCTGCGCCTTCAGTGTAAATCGATCAAATCTCATTTCAAACCTCTACAATCTGTTAATCAACGGCGTTGGCTAATCCAGCTTTTTCTCCGGCTTTCCCGTGCGCATCCGCACCAGGGTATTCTTGTGGCGCCGCTCAAGCCGCACCTCGTCCATGACGTACCGAATGAGCTCTTCCTGCCGCCGCTCCATGTCCAGGAGCTGCTCCCGCATGCGGAGAATAATCTCAACCCCCGCCAGATTGACGCCCAGTTCCCGGGTCAGGTTCAGGATCGTTTCAAGGCGCTTTAAATCCATCCGGCTATAGAGCCGGGTGTTTCCCCGGGAGCGCTCCGGGGAAAGGAGCCCTTCACGCTCATAAACCCGCAGCGTCTGGGGATGCACCTGGAACCGCTTGGCCACCACGCTGATGGTAAAATATTCTTCTTCCCGTCTTTCCATCTCACCACCTCAAGCTGCTTCTCGGATCTTCCGGAGTGAGCTGCGCCAGGTCCCGGATTAACTGCTCGGAACGGGCATCGAGATCCCGGGGAACGGTCACCCGAATCATCACGAACTGGTCTCCCCGGCCCCCGCCCCGGAGGTGTGGCACCCCTTTCCCTTTGAGTCTCAGTTTCTGTCCGCTCTGGGTTCCCGGCGGAATGGTCAGCTGAGTCATGCCGTCAGGCGTGGGGACCCGCAGTTTGGCGCCCAAGGCGGCTTCCGCAAAGGTAATGGGAACGTCGAGGTAGATGTTGTCCCCCTTGCGCTCAAAATAGGGGTGGGAGCGAACCTTGGTGATGATATAGAGATCGCCCCGGGGGCCGCTGTTGATCCCCGGCTCTCCCTTGCCGGCCACTCGAACCTTGGAACCGGTATCCACGCCGGGGGGGATTTTGACCGACAGGGTGTCGTGGTTCACATTGATCCGGGTTTTCAGACCCTTGACGGCATCATCAAAAGAGATCTCCATGGTATACTGGACATCCTGTCCCTTGACGGGTCCCGTGGGCCGGGCCGCCCGGGCACCGCCGAAGAGGTCGGCGAAAATATCCTGAACGTTGCCGGCGCCGGGTCCGCCCCGGCTGAAGGAGAAATCGTACCCCTCGAAACCGGGGGGCGCCTCCTGCCTGTATCGGGAAGAAGGGCCCCCGCCCTGAGGTCCCGTAAAGCCGAAAAGATCATACTCCTTCCTCTTTTCCGGGTCCCCCAGCACCTCGTAGGCCTCGGAAAGCTCCTTGAATCGGGACTCTGCCTCCTTGGACCCCACGTTGACGTCGGGATGGTATTTCCTGGCAAGCTTCCGGTAGGTCTTCTTGATTTCCTCGTCCGTCACCTTCCGGGAAACCCCTAGGACTTTATAATAGTCTTTCTGTGCCATCTTCCGACCTGGTCCCCATCAGTCCGATACCCTCAATGGGCCGCTACTCCACCTCGACTTTGATCTGCTTCGGCTTCTTCTCACCCTTTTTCGACATGACGATCTTCAGAACACCGGACTCATAGGACGCCTTGACCCCCTGCCGATCCACACTGTTGGGCAGCGTGAAGGTCCGCATAAAGTTGCCGTAGGACCGCTCTATCCGGTGGTAGGTTTCGTCTTCCGATTTCTTCTCAAACTGCCTCTCGCCCTTCAGAATGAGAACGTTGTCCTCGATCTGGATATCGATTGCGTCCTGCCCGATCCCCGGGATCTCCGCCTTGAGAACCACCGATGAGGCGGTTTCATAGATATCCACCGGAGGAGACCAGCTCCCCCGGCAGAACTCTTCGGCCCCCTCGCCGCGCATGGCAAAGGTCTCATCGAAGAGCTGGTTGACCCGGTCCTGGATGGACATGAGTTCCCGAAAAGGCTGCCATCTTTTCATCGACATAACATGACTCCTCTCTGGCTATTTCTCGTCTTCAAATTCCGCATCCACCACTTCTTCTTCCTGGCCTTGGGGCTCAGCATCGCCGGGGGCTTCGGCGCCCTCCGTCTGCTGCTTCGCCTGCTGCTGATAGATCACCTCGGCCAATTTATGAGATGCCTGGGTGACCCGCTCCGTCGCTTCTTTGATCTGGGTTTCGTCTTCCGACTCCAGGGCTTTCTTCCCCTCGGCCAGTGCGCTGTCCAGCGCCTCGGCATCGCCGGCGTCAAGTTTTTCCCTGTTCTCCTTCAGGGTCTTCTCCGTATTGTAAACCAGGCTGTCCAACTGGTTCTTGGCCTCAATGGCAGACCGCCGCTGCTTGTCGTCTTCCGCATGGACTTCGGCTTCATTGACCATTCGGTTGATCTCGTCCTCAGGGATACCGCCGGAGGAGGTGATGGTAATCTGCTGCTCCTTCCCCGTTCCCATATCCTTGGCCGACACGTTGACAATCCCGTTGGCGTCGATATCGAAGGTCACTTCGATCTGGGGCACCCCTCTCGGAGCGGACGGTATCCCCACGAGATGAAACCGCCCGAGGGTTCTGTTGTCACGGGCCATCTCCCGTTCGCCCTGGAGCACGTGGATCTCCACACTGGTCTGATTGTCCTCAGCCGTGGAAAAGGTCTGGCTCCGCTTCGTCGGGATGGTGGTATTCCTTTCAATCAGACGGGTCAGGACGCCGCCCAGGGTTTCGATCCCCAGGGAGAGGGGCGTCACATCGAGCAGAAGAAGATCCTTCACGTCGCCGGCGAGCACGCCGCCCTGGATCGCCGCCCCCATGGCCACCACTTCATCGGGATTGACCCCCTTGTGGGGTTCCTTGCCGAAAACGTCTTTTACCAGCTGCTGCACCAGAGGCATCCGGGTGGTCCCTCCCACCAGAACCACCTCGTCTATATCCTTGGCGCTGACCTTCGCATCGGCGATGGCCTTGAGGCAGGGCTCCTTGCTCCGGTCGACCAGGCCTCCCACCATCTGCTCGAATTTGGACCGGCCCAACTTGGTGTTCAGGTGCTTGGGACCGCTGGCGTCAGCCGTGATGAAGGGGAGATTGATCTCCGTTTCCTGCACCGTGGAGAGTTCGATCTTCGCCTTCTCCGCGGCTTCCTTGAGCCGCTGCAGGGCCATCTTGTCGTTCCCCAGATCGATCCCCTGATCTTTCTTGAATTCCGCGATGAGCCAGTCGATGACCCGCTGGTCCAGGTTGTCGCCCCCGAGATGGGTATCGCCGTTGGTCGACTTGACCTCCACCACGTTGTCCCCCACTTCAAGGATGGAGACATCGAAGGTCCCGCCGCCGAAGTCGTAGACCGCAATGGTCTGGTCTTTCTTCTTATCCAGACCGTAGGCCAGGGCCGCCGCCGTCGGTTCATTGATAATCCGCTTCACGTTCAGCCCGGCGATCTGCCCAGCGTCCTTCGTGGCCTGCCGCTGGCTGTCGTTAAAATAGGCCGGTACGGTAATCACGGCATCGGTGATCTTCTCCCCGAGATACTCCTCGGCGGCTTTCTTCAGTTTTTGAAGGATCTTGGCGGAAATCTCGGGAGGCGTATACTCTTTCCCCTGGGCCAGAACCTTGGCATCACCGCCGGGTCCCTTGCCCACCTTGAAGGGGACCAGGGTCATTTCTTCACTCACCTCGTCGTAACGGCGGCCCATGAACCGCTTGATGGAGAAAACGGTGTTCTCCGGGTTGGTCACCGCCTGCCTTTTGGCCACCTGGCCGGTCATAATGGTGCCGTCCTTGCCGAAGGCCACCACCGACGGTGTGGTGCGCCCTCCCTCTTCATTGGTGATCACTTCGGGATCCCCCCCCTGCATGACAGCGACCACCGAGTTGGTTGTTCCCAGGTCAATTCCAATAATCTTACCCATTACGCCATCCTCCTTCGTCAGTATTTTGTGGCTATATTTTAACAAAAAAACGACACATTAAAGCTGAGTGCTAAAAGAATATAATTATTGAGTGTGCCCCTGTCAACGTGCTAAGGGCACAAAAAGCGGAAAAAACTTTAAATCATTGAAAAAACAATAAGATAGGAAGGGTGGATCAGCAAACCCCGTCGCCTTTTAGTCGATGGCAACCTGGATTTTCTTCTCCTGAGGCTCCTTGGGAAGTCGAATTTCGAGGATTCCCCGGATCATGTTGGCTTG
>CAYUBU010000195.1:0-8546 GCA_964443105.1 uncultured Nitrospirota bacterium | reverse complement strand
TGGCGGGCAATGGTCGTGTCCCGACGGGCCGATTGCTCCAGCCGGGCCAGCTTCTGGTCTAGAACCTGCTGCTCCCTGGCATTCAACTGGGTCGGCGTGAACTTGGAGGCATAGAGATAGTGCTTCATCCACCACCCGGTGAAAAGGGCTGTCACCACGAATACCGCGGCAATGATGCCAAGGACCGGGAAACAGCCAAGGCGGAATTTCGGGCTCTCTGATTTCGAAACGGTTGATGTTTGATCTTCCATGGCGTCACGATACACGATTTCCCGGGGCCTGTAAAGTCGTCTCCGACTATAAGAGCGCCTGGCCTGCGGTTTCCAGGTTTTTGCTTGATCATTCCGCCGGGCTTGCTATAGGATAGCCTCTCCTCCGTTCACCGCCGGCCCGGCTTGAGACGGCGGCACTCAGGGAGCAACGCCAAACCATGACCTCTCATCTTGAAGTATTGCTGACCCCTGAGATTCTCGTGCCCTTCATCGGGGTGCTCCTGCTGGTCCTCGTCGTATTCATGATTCTATTAATCGTCCGGGCTTCCAGTCAAAGAGGATTCCTGGAAGGGTGGCTGGAATCACTGGAGAAGAACCAGGAACGGGAGGAGCGTCTGATCAGAGAAGAACTTTCCCTCAGCCGGGAAGAGGCGGCGCGCCATGCGCTGGGCGGAAGAGACGAGCTGCGGGACTCGCTGAAATCTTTCGGCGATTCGGTCCTCTCCCGGTCGACGGAGATCGCCCATCTCCAGAAAGACCAGCTCGATACCTTTGCCCGGCAGTTGAGTGTTTTAACCCGCACCAACGAGGAGAAGCTGGACCATTTGAGGGAGTCGGTGGAGGGGAGGCTGAAAGGCCTCCAGGAAGAAAACAGTCGAAAACTGGACCAGATGCGGGCCATCGTCGATGAGAAGCTCCACGAGACCCTGGAAAAGCGTTTGGGCGAATCGTTCAAATTTGTCAGTGAACGGCTGGAACTGGTGCACAAGGGTCTCGGTGAAATGCAGACGCTGGCTACCGGCGTGGGCGATCTCAAGCGGGTTCTCACCAATGTCAAGACCAGAGGAACCTGGGGTGAAATACAACTGGGATCGATTCTGGCGGAACTCCTCACGGAACGACAATACGAAAAGAACGTGGCCACCCGAAAGGGGAGCAGCGAGCGGGTGGAGTTTGCCGTGAAGTTTCCCGGCCGTGACGAGAGGAACGGGAGCGAGGTGTGGCTCCCCATCGATGCAAAATTCCCCCAGGAAGATTACGAAAGGCTGCTTCTGGCCCAGGAAGCCGCCGATGCCCAAGGGGCCGAAGAGGCGGGCAAACAACTGGAGATGCGGATCAAGGCCAGTGCCAAACAGATACGGGACAAGTATATCGACCCCCCGAACACCACCGATTTCGCCATCATGTTTCTGCCGATAGAGGGGCTGTACGCCGAAGTCATGCGGCGCCCCGGGCTTTTCGACAATCTGCTGCGGGAATTCCGCATTACCATCGCCGGTCCATCGACCATGTCGGCCTTTTTGAACAGCCTGCAAATGGGGTTTCGGACGCTGGCGATCGAAAAGCGGTCCAGCGAAGTCTGGGCCCTGCTGGGGGCGGTTAAAACGGAGTTCGGCAAGTTCGGCGCCATTCTGGAGAGGACCCAGAAACAGCTGCAGGCGGCCAGCAACACCATAGACAGTGCCGCCCGGAAGACCCGGACTATCGAAAGAAAACTCAAAAAGGTGGAAGATATGCCGTCCACCGACGCCGCCAAACTGATCGGGGGGGTGGAAGACCCTGAGTGACGGCGCCATGCCGCCTCGCCATGGATTGCCCCCTCCCGGCCCAAGGCTCATACGGTAGGAATATTTCTCGCCCAGCACTCCTCAGCGGCGCTATGCCCAAAAGGGCGGCTTTCTTACTTCGTTTTCAACGTTTTCTTGATTTCCGCCAGTTTCTGGAGATGCTCTTTTTCCTGAAGGATCAGTTCATTCAGCACCGGATAATCGTCCTTTTCCAGGGAATCGACGATCCCGTGGAGAAAAAGGAGCGTCTCTTTCTCAAAGGCCATGGCCAAATCAAGGGCTTCCTCGATGGTCGCCACTTTCCTGGCAAGATCCATGAAGACGTCTTTGCGGGCAAAGACATTTTCGTCGGCCAGGGCCTGAAGGTACTGGACATACTCGCCGGGATAGGCTTCCTGGGGATCAAATCGGCCGATAATATCCTGAATCCGGTCAAAGGAGGCGACGTGTTTACTCTCCTCATTGGCCAGGGCTTTAAAGGCGTTCTGGACAGTGGCAAACTGGCTCTGTTCGGCCAGGGTCTTGTAGAGCGCTTCCCCGTTCTTCTCGATGCGTATGGCGATATCCACGAGTTCCTGACCGGTGAACTTTGTTGTCATCTTTTTCTCCTCGTCTTCTGGAGGGACGTCGGTTTCCCCGCTCCCCCCGGCTGTTGTGACCTCGTCTGCGCTGGTTTATCGTTTCTGGATGGCAACTATATCACAGACGTATTTTCATCACAACCGAGGCACCGCCTTGACAGAATCGTAAGGGTTGGGTATAGTCGGACTACATAAAAGCTCCGGCAGGTAGAACTGGATTCAGAGTCGAAACCTGTCAGCGCGGTTCGAAAGCTGTCTGGCTGGAGCTTCTATCCCCCGGCACCCCCGGTCGAAAGGATTGAGGGTGCCTTTTTTGGATTTCCTTCCTGATTTCAGTTTCTCCTTGTTTTTAGATGGGTTAGCGGGCCTTTTCTTGACAGCCTCTCCCCTTTTATGCTAAGAATTTACATTTGTTTTACCATGCTGGGGATTGGTGTGCCTTATCCGATATTCGATGATTTTATCAAGAAGACAGCGCAAGGGAACCTGATTCCCGTCTACAAAGAAATTCTTGCCGACATGGAAACGCCGGTGTCCGCTTTTCGCAAGATCGACGACGGGGAATTCTCTTTTCTCCTGGAAAGCGTGGAAGGGGGAGAGAAATGGGGACGCTACAGTTTTCTCGGCTGTGCCCCGGCCATGGTGCTCGAAGGGCGGGGCCGGGAAGTTCGACTCATGCGCGGCGGGAGAGAGGACGAAATCCTGACCGGGGAGGATCCGATTGCCACGGTTCGGGAAACCATGAAACGCTACAAACCGGTGTCCGACCCCAATCTTCCCCGTTTCGTCGGGGGTTCGGTTGGCTACATCGGGTACGACATGGTCCGCTTCTTTGAGGAGATCCCCCAGGTGTCCAAAGAGGATTCGGGCTTCCCCGATATGCTGCTCATGATCATGACCGATCTTCTCATCTTCGATAATCAGGAAAAGAAGATTATCATCGTCTCCAACGCCTACCTGGAGGAGGGGTCCGACCCGGAAAGCGTTTATCGTGAGGCCGAGATGAAGATCGACCGCATGATTGACCGTCTCAACGTCCCCTGTGAGGTGGTCAATCTTTCCCTCCCGCCGGTGGCCGACGTCCCGGTACCGAGTTCCAGTTTTACCCGGGAGCGCTTCATGGAGGCCGTGGAAAAGGCGAAGGGCTATATTGTGGCCGGCGACATCATTCAGGTCGTTCTGTCCCAACGTTTTCACGCGCCCCTCAATAACGACCCCTTTGACATTTATCGGGTTTTAAGAACGGTTAACCCCTCTCCCTACATGTATTTTCTCCGCATGGGGTCGACCAAAATCGTGGGATCCTCCCCGGAAGTCCTGGTCCGGGTCGAGCAGGACCGGATCGAGGTCCGGCCCATTGCCGGTACCCGCCGCCGGGGAAAAGACGACGGGGAAGACCGGGCTTTAATGGAAGAGCTGCTGGCCGATCCCAAGGAGCGGGCGGAACACATTATGCTGGTCGATCTCGGGCGCAACGACGTGGGTCGTGTTGCCGTCACAGGTTCCGTCAGGATCAAGGATCTCATGGTGATTGAAAAGTATTCTCACGTGATGCATATCGTCTCTGAAGTGGTCGGGAAACTGGCGCCGGGGCTCGATGCCTATGACGTGCTGCGATCCTGTTTTCCCGCGGGGACCGTTTCGGGAGCCCCCAAGATCCGCGCCATGGAGATTATCGAGGAACTGGAACCGGTGCGACGGGGTCCCTATGCCGGTGCTGTCGGGTATTTCGATTTTTCCGGCAACATGGACACGTGCATTACCATCCGAACCATCGTGATCAGTGATGACGACCTCTACCTCCAGGCGGGAGCCGGGATTGTGGCCGATTCCGACCCTGCTTTCGAATACGAGGAAACGGTCAACAAGGCCCGGGGGCTGCTCAAAGCGATGGAGGTGGCCCGACAGGGCATTGTGAGTCAAAAGGTGGTCGGCGGGAGCGGATAGGCGAAGGCACCCAAGGGCCGATACCGTGGTGCCCCGGGAAGAAACTAGGGAGTCATCAATGCTGTTGATGATCGACAACTACGATTCTTTCACCTACAATCTGGTGCAATACCTGGGAGAACTGGGTGAAGAACTCGTGGTATTCAGAAACGACAAGATTACCATCGATGAGATCGAAGGACGGTGTCCCGATCGCATTGTGATTTCGCCGGGTCCGTGCACGCCCAAAGAGGCGGGCGTTTCCGTTGATGTGATCCGCCATTTTGCCGGTAAGATCCCGATCCTCGGTGTCTGTCTCGGCCATCAATCGATTGGGTCCGCCTTCGGGGCTGAGATTGTGGGCGCGAAGAAACTGATGCACGGGAAGACCTCGGAGGTTCGCCACGATGGGGAAACAATTTTTGCCGGCCTTCCCAACCCCTTTGCGGCCACCCGCTACCATTCTCTGGTCATCAAACGGGAGACCCTGTCCGATGAATTTGTCATCTCCGCCGAGTCCGATGACGGAGAGATCATGGGGGTGCGCCACAAACGTTTTCAGCTGGAAGGGGTTCAGTTCCATCCTGAATCGATTCTGACGACAGTGGGTCACGATTTGCTGAGGAATTTTTTAAAGTTATAAGAGGCCCGGATCCCCGGGGTTCAGCCGGACGAGGGTTGTGATGATTGTTAACGCCATTAAGAAAGTGATCACCGGAGAGAACCTGACGCCCGAGGCCTGTTATGGCGCCATGGATGATATTATGGGCGGCCGGGCGACAGCGGCCCAGATTGCCTCCTTTATTACGGCATTGCGGATGAAAGGGGAGACCATCGAGGAGATTGCCGCCTGCGCCCAGGTCATGCGGGACCGGGTGGTCCGGGTCGAGGTGGACGACTCCAACATGGTCGACACGTGCGGCACCGGGGGTGACGGCGCCCGCACCTTCAATATCTCCACCACCGCCGCTTTTGTTGTGGCCGGCGCCGGGGTCACCGTAGCCAAACACGGAAACCGCTCGGTGTCGAGTCAGAGCGGCAGCGCCGATCTGTTCCAAGCCCTGGGCGTCAATATCGACGCCGTCGTGCCCGTGGTGAGACGTTGTCTCCGGGAAGTGGGGATCGGCTTCCTTTTTGCGCCCCTGCTCCACGGCGCCATGAAACATGCCATCGGACCGCGCCGGGAGATCGGCATCAGAACGGTCTTCAACGTTCTGGGTCCCCTGACCAATCCCGCCGGGGCCAAGCGGCAGGTCATCGGCGTCTACGCGCCGGAGCTCACCGAAAGTCTCTGTCATGTTTTGCAAACCCTGGAATCGGTCAGGGCCTACGTGGTGCACGGCGAAGACGGACTGGATGAAATCACGCTGACCGGAAAGACCCGTGTCTCGGAACTCTATCGAGGACGGGTACAGACCTTCGATTTCGATCCCCGGGATCTCGGCTTCTCTCTGTGTGACGCCGCGGACCTCAAGGGGGGTGACGTGGAGACCAACGCCGCGATCACCCTGGCCATCCTCCAGGGCGAAAAAGGTCCCAGACGAGACATCACCCTTCTTAACGCGGCCGCGGCTCTGGTGGTTGCCGGGCGGGCTGATTCCCTGGAGCAGGCCGTCGAACTGGCGCGCCAGTCGATTGATTCGGGAGGGGCTATGGAAAAACTGGAGGCACTCAAACAGGCCGCCCGTCTGCCCACGGCCTAGCCCGGATACCGCATGAGTGGCCGTCATGAAGAGTCGCAGGCAGCGGGGTGCCAGGCAAGCCGCCTGGGCCCCCTTATCCAAAGTCAGGAAATTTTATGCAACGACCCATAGGGCAGTTGATCCGGCCGCGTAATAAATTGACTCATGGAATATCCGGGCCAGGGCTGCGGCTCAGCCATGTGACCGCCGGGGTTCCATAAAAAGGTTTGTCAGCTTTGATACTGGATGATATAGTCGGGCAGGTTAAAATCAGGACCCTGGAACGAAAGAAGGCTGTTTCTCTGGAAGCTTTACGCCGCCGGGTGACCCGGGTCTCCGGGGCTCGCGACTTTAAGAGCGCCATTCAAAAAGAGAGGGGCGACTCGATTCGGGTCATCGCTGAAGTCAAGAAGGCGTCCCCGTCAAAAGGGGTCATCCGGGAACAGTTCGATCCGGTCATTATCGCCGGGGCCTATGAAACGGCCGGTGCCGCAGCCATTTCCGTGCTTACGGAGCAGGACTTTTTTCTGGGTCATCCCGATTTCCTGAGTTCCATACGGGGCGCCGTAAAAATTCCGCTGCTGAGGAAAGATTTTATCATCGATGCCTATCAGGTGTGGGAGGCAAGATGCCTCGGGGCGGATGCCTTTCTTCTGATCGTGTCCCTCCTTTCAGCTCGGGCGCTGGAAGAATTGATTCAGCTCGGCAGCGCGCTTGGAATGACCGCCCTTGTGGAAGTCCATACCCGGGAAGAACTGGAAACCGCCCTGGCATCGCCGGCAGAAGTGATCGGCATCAACAATCGGAACCTGAAGACCTTTGAAACCGATCTGGGGACGACCTTTGAACTGACGGCGGCGGTTCCAGAGGGGATCGTGGTCGTCAGCGAAAGCGGTATCAGCGGGCCCCGGGACCTCGCCCGTCTCGATGAGGCTGGCGTGGATGCGGTCCTGGTTGGTGAGACGCTGATGCGTGCACCGGAACCGGGCGAGGCGCTCCGTGGGCTGCTCGGCTACAGGACGACCCCATGAGGACTCGGGTGAAGATCTGCGGCATTACCAATCTGGATGATGCCCTGGCCGCCGCGGAGGCTGGCGCCGACGCCCTGGGTTTCGTCTTTTATACTCAGAGTCCCCGGGCCGTGAGTCCCGAGACTGTTCGGGAGACGGTTCCCTACCTGCCGCCCATGATTTCGACGGTGGGGGTTTTCGTGAATGAGCAGATCGAGCGGGTCCAGGAACTCACGAAATATTGCCATCTCAGCCTTCTGCAGTTTCACGGCAATGAGTCCCCTGAATATTGCCGGTGGCACGGCAGTCGGGTGATCAAAGGCTTCCGGGTGAGGGACGCGTCCGTGCTGGAGGAACTCAAGGCCTACGAAGTTTCCGGCTATCTCCTGGATACTTACTCCAGGGAGAGTTACGGCGGTACGGGGGCCTGTTTTGACTGGTCTGTGGCGCGGCAGGCGGCGGTCGAAAAACTGGTCGTCCTGGCTGGCGGATTGACGCCGGACAACGTGGGCGAGGCCATCGCCGCGGTGCGGCCCTATGCCGTGGACGTGAGTTCCGGTGTGGAAGAGGAGCCTGGCCGGAAGGCCGTGAAGAAGATCGCGGCGTTTATGGAGGCGGTCAAAGAGGCCGATGCTGCGAGAAGAAAGTAAAATATCATGAACCATCTGCCTGATGAAAGAGGGCATTTCGACGAATTCGGGGGCAAGTTTGTCCCGGAGACGCTCATGCCCGCTCTCCATGACCTGGAGAAGGAGTACCGGAAGGTTTGTAGTGATGAGGCGTTTCAGCGGGAGTTTCACGCCTACTTGAAAGAGTATGTGGGACGTCCCACGTCACTCTATATGGCCCGGCGGATCACGGAACATCTCAAGGGGGCCCGGGTCTATCTGAAGCGGGAGGACCTGAACCATACGGGAGCCCACAAGATCAACAATGCCATCGGGCAGATTCTGCTGGCCCGACGAATGGGAAAGACACGGATCATTGCCGAGACCGGAGCGGGACAGCATGGCGTGGCGACGGCCACGGCTGCGGCTATGTTCGGTCTTGACTGCGAGATATTCATGGGCGAAGAGGATATTGAGCGCCAATCGCTGAACGTGTTCCGAATGAAACTTCTCGGAGCCGAGGTGACGCCCGTCAGTTCCGGATCGAAGACATTGAAGGACGCCTGCAATGAAGCGATCCGGGATTGGGTGACCCATGTGGAAGACACCCACTATATCATTGGATCGGTCGTGGGGCCCCACCCCTACCCCATGATGGTCCGTGATTTCCAGTCGGTCATCGGGCAGGAGACCCGTGCCCAGATTCTGGAGATGGAGGGAAGGCTGCCCGATTGTCTGGTGGCCTGTGTGGGCGGAGGAAGCAATGCCATCGGTTTATTCCATCCCTTCGCTCAGGATGAGAGCGTCCGTTTTATCGGCGTGGAAGCCGCCGGTTTCGGCGTGGAGACGGGGAAGCATGCCGCCTCTATCTCCGCCGGTCAACGGGGCGTGCTCCACGGAAGCATGAGCTTTCTTTTGCAGGACAAAGATGGTCAGGTGATGCCGGCCCACTCCATTTC
>CAYUBU010000194.1:0-5793 GCA_964443105.1 uncultured Nitrospirota bacterium | reverse complement strand
TTCGGTACAGGGTATCGAGATCTCCGCACAGGGGCCCCCCATATGATCTTTATAATTGACAGGCTTGAGAATATTCGTTACAGCTATCACTATCGGTTTGAATCAGCTTGACAGCCCTGGGTGCCGAGAATGATCTTGGGGCGCTCTTGGGTCTTGTTCCGGGATAATTTATCGATGCACTTCGGCTCCTACGATCAGGAAGCGTTCTTCGATGAAATGTTTGAACTGAACGGGGAGCCCCGTCCGGGAGCCGATCTTCTGGTTTCCAAGATTGAATCCCTCTCCTGGGAGGCGATTGCCCAGCGTCAGGCGGCTGCCGAACAGGCCCTTCTCAAGGCCGGAGTGACCTTCAACGTCTATGGTGCCGAAGGAGGCACGGAACGGATCTTCCCCTTTGATGCCGTTCCCCGAATCGTGGAGAGCCGCGAATGGGAGATGATCGAGTCGGGCCTGAAACAGCGCATCCGTGCCCTCAACCTTTTTATCCATGACATTTACCATGACCGCAAGATTGTTGCCGACGGAGTCGTGCCGGAAGAAATCATCCTCTCGGCGGGCTCCTACCGGAAAGCCTGCATCGGTTTAAATCCTCCCCGGGGTATCTGGTGCCACGTGACCGGTACCGATCTGGTTCGGGACCGTGACGGCCAGTACTATGTGCTTGAAGACAACCTGCGGTGCCCTTCGGGGGTCTCCTATGTTCTGGAGAATCGTCAGGTAATGAAACGGACCTTTCCCCAGGTCTTTGAAGCGGCCGGGGTGCGTCCCGTGTCCGACTATCCAAGTCACCTGCTGGAGACCCTCGAGCATCTGGTACCCGAATCTGTCGACCGTCCCACCGTGGGGGTGCTCACGCCGGGGATCTACAATTCGGCCTATTTCGAGCACGCCTTCCTGGCCAAGCAGATGGGCGTGGAACTTGTAGAAGGACGGGACCTGGTGGTTGTGGACGGCCGGGTGATGATGCGGACCACCAAGGGTTTTGAACGCATTGATGTCCTTTACCGCAGGGTGGACGACGACTTTATCGATCCTGCCGTGTTTCGTCCCGACTCATTCCTGGGCGTTCCCGGGTTGATGGACGTCTATCGTTCGGGCCGGCTTGGGCTGGCCAACGCACCGGGAACGGGCGTGGCTGACGACAAGGCCGTTTACGCCTACGTGCCCAAGATCATCCGTTACTACCTGGGCGAGGACCCCATCATTCCCAACGTCCCGACCTATGTCTGTTGGGACCCGAAGGACCTCAGGTACGTTCTGGAAAATCTGGACCAACTCGTGGTAAAGGCGGCAAACGAATCGGGCGGGTACGGGATGCTTGTCGGTCCCCATGCCACCCCGGCGGAGCGAACCGAGTTCGGCGAGCGCATCCGGGCCAACCCCCGAGACTATATTGCCCAGCCGACGCTGGCCCTGTCGCGGGTGCCGGTCATAGTGGACAATCATTTCGAAGGACGCCACGTGGACCTTCGACCCTACATCTTGTACGGCGAGGAGATTTATGTCCTTCCCGGCGGTCTTACCCGGGTGGCCCTGCGCAAAGGGTCACTGGTGGTCAATTCCTCCCAGGGGGGAGGGAGCAAGGATACCTGGGTGATGTCGGGCGGCGAATCGCAAGGCTGAGAACGGAGAAAAGGAGAGATCCATGCTGAGCCGGGTTGCCGACTCCCTTTACTGGATCAGTCGATATATGGAGCGGGCCGAGAATGTGGCGCGCTTTGTCGATGTCAACATCCACATGTCACTGGACATTCCCGGCGATTCAGAGACCCAGTGGCAGCCGCTGGTGACCGCTTCGGGAGACCGGGAGAGCTTCGCCGCCCGGTATGGTGAGCCAACCCGGGAGAACGTGATCCGCTTTCTCACCTTTGACGGGGAAAACCCCAATTCCATACTGTCGTGCGTACGGACGGTGCGGGAGAATGCCCGATGGATCCGCCAGTTTATCACCCTGGAGATGTGGGAACAGATCAACGAATTTTATCTGATGATGGAACGGGCTTCCACGGAAAAGATGGACCGTCATGCCTCCCACGATTTCCTGGAGGATGTGATGATGGCCTCTCAACTCTTCTCCGGGATTACCGATGCCACCATGTCCCACAGCGAAGGGTGGCACTTCTGCCGGCTGGGTCGGATGCTCGAAAGAGCCGACAAGACATCCCGGATTCTGGACGTCAAGTACTATCATCTTTTCCCAAGCACTGATTTTGTGCGAACGCCCTTCGATGATATTCTCTGGGCGGCGGTCCTGCGATCCATCAGTGCCCTGGAGATGTACCGCAAGAAATATCATCAGATTACGCCGGCCTCGGTTCTCGAGTTTCTCATACTGGATCGGGAGTTTCCCCGGGCCATTCATCATTGTGCCATCGCTGCCGAGGAGTCGCTTCGGGCCATATCGGGGACGCCGGGGGCAACGTTTCATAATCAGGCGGAGCGGCTTCTGGGAAAGCTCCGTTCCGAATTGGATTATACGGAGGTTGCAGAAATTATCGAAGGCGGGGTCCACGAATTTCTCGATAGAACGCAAGCCAGGCTCAATGCCGTGGGCGCCGGGGTGCTGGAGACTTTTTTCGCCCTCAGGCCCGTGGGGGGCGGTGGTGGAAGTTATAAAGGGGGTGTGGCGGAATGACTTTTTGTCTGGGAATGCGGACTCGTGAGGGTCTGGTGGGGATATCGGACACCCGGGTGACCTCGGGAAATGAAATGATCACAGCGGGGAAAGTGGCCGTATTCCATAACGACGGCGGCTGCTTCTTTCTCATGACCTCGGGGCTCCGTTCCGTGCGGGACAAGGTGCTGACCTATTTCAGGGATCAGGTTAAAAGCCGTGAAAAGCCGGTGGAACGTCTCTTTCAGGCGGTGAACTTCCTGGCCGATCAGATCCGGCAGGTGGCAGCGGAAGACAAGCAGGCCCTGGTAGAGGGCGGGTTTCAATTCGATATGCACTGCCTGGTGGGCGGACAGATGAACCAGGACGAAGAACATTCCCTTTACCTCGTCTACCCCCAGGGGAATTGGGTGGAGGTGGGGAAGGGGACACCCTATCAGATCATCGGGGTTCCGGGGTACGGAAAACCGGTCCTGGACCGTACGCTCCACTTCAACGATCCCTTGTTTTTTGCTTTGAAGGTGGGATACCTGGCTTTCGACTCGACCCGGATCAGCGCCGCCGACGTCGACTTTCCTCTCGATGCTGTTGTCTATCGAAAAGACAGTTTCCAGATCGTGGAGCACCGCTTCCAGAAAGAGGAGGTGGCCCATATCTCCGATTGGTGGGACAGACGACTCCGGGACAACATCAAGGAGCTGCCCTCTGAGTGGATCGAAGAGGTTATCGAGAAACTTGAGTCCCGGGACGGGGACGACAATAACGTTACCTGAGGGCATACCATCATGCGTTTCACCATTTTGCATCGGATACAGTATATTTATTCCCGGTCCGTCTTTTTGGAGCCCCTCACCCTGCGGTTCCGCCCCCGGTGTGATGGTACCCAGCGGCTCCTGGCGTTCAGTTTGACCCTCGACCCGCCGCCGAAAGGGTTGACCGAATGGCGCGATGCCGAAGGGAACGACGTGGCATTGGCGTGGTTCAGCGATATGATTGATCGGCTTACGGTCACGGCAAGATCAGAGGTGGAGACGCTGCGATACGACCCCTTCGACTTTCTCGTGACCGACCCCGGTGTGGGGAGCCTTCCGGCCCGTTATGATGAGGTCCTTGCCAAAGTGCTTGCTCCCTGCCGCTTCGACTCAGCCACTCCGACAATATCTAAACTGGCGGAGGAGATCCGTGAGGAAAGCGGCGGAGAGACCGTCAGGTTCCTTGCGGCTTTGACCACCCGATTGTATGAAACCTGCGAGGTGGTGGTGCGGGAGACCGGAGATCCGCTGCCGCCGGAGGAGACTCTCGCCGGGAAGCAAGGCTCCTGCAGGGATCTGGTGGTTCTCTTTAACGCTTGCTGCCGATCTGTGGGACTGGCGTGTCGATTTGTGAGCGGCTACCAGGCGGGGGACCGGGATCAGGAAATACGACACCTTCACGCCTGGTCCGAAGTCTACCTTCCCGGGGCCGGATGGCGAGGTTATGATCCGACCCTGGGTCTTGCCGTGGCCGATCAGCATGTGGCGGTGGCCGCGAGTTACGCGCCTGAGTTTGCGGGACCGGTGGGGGGGACCTTTCGGGGTACCGGGGCCGAAGCGTCCATGGCGGCGGATCTGGAAATAGATACCCGGCCGTGAACATCGGCTTTTTTTTTCACCCATACTTACGGGAGGGGCGCCATGGGCGATGATATTCTGTTTTTTCCGTTTAGGATCAAAGACTTTACATTCCCCAACCGTCTCGGCGTCGCCGCCATGACCCGCATGTCCTCCACTGCTGACAGCATACCGAGAGAGGACGTTCTCGACTTTTTGGTGCGCCGGGCTGAGAAGGGAGCGGCCGTGGTTTTTACGGAAGCTATCGTCACCGATTACGAAAGCGCCCAAGGGTATCCCGGGCAGGCGAGGATGATTACTCAGCGCCAGATCGACACCTGGGCACCGGTGGCACAGAAGATCCGGGAGCATGGTGCCGTGGCCATGATGCAGATGTTCCATTGCGGCCGTATGGCCTGGCCCGAAGTGAATCCCGCGGGTCGCGTCATTGCACCGAGTCCCGTTGCTCCGAAGCAGGACAACCCCCTCACCCAAAGCCCCTATCCCATCCCCGATGAGATGAGCGCTTTTGATATCGCCCACGTGATCACCGGTTTCGTCGAGACCGCCGAGGGGGCGGTGGCCGCCGATTTTGACGGCATCGAAATCCACGGTGCCCACGGCTATCTCATCAGCCAGTTTCTCTCCACCTATTCCAACAAGCGGACCGATCGTTACGGCGGGTCTGTTGAGAATCGTTTCCGTTTTGCCAGGGAGGTGATCCGGGCGGTCCGGGATGTGGTGCCGGAAGACCGTCTCTTGAGTTTCCGCATCTCCAACTGGGGTGTGGCGGATATGGAGGTCTCGCTCTTTGAGAGCCGGGATGAGTGGCAGCAGATAATCGGGCTCCTATCGAAGGAACCGATTGATATGATCTCCGTATCGACCTACAATTTCCGGGAGAAGGTTTTCGGTACCGACCGGACCATGGCCCAGCTGACCCGAGAGGTTACCGATCTGCCTCTCATGATATGCGGACAGATCCATGATCGTCAGAGCGCGCAGGACGCCCTGGCGGACGCCGATTTTGCTCTCAGCGCCAAGTCCTTTCTCCTCAATCCCCATTTTGCGGAGGATGTGCGCGCGGGCAAGGAACTGCCCCTGTACCAGTCGTCTGATGCCGACGTGGCTTACACCGACAAACCCCTCCCCTAATGATCGGACGAATCTCCTCATTCTCTTGGTCATGTCAAGATGTTTTGGGTAAAAACAATCCTTTAGGAGGGTCCGACCCTGGCGGTAACGGGCGGGGCGTCTCCTGGCTAGGCTGCAGGAAGCAAGATTGTAAGAAGAGATATATAGCGTATTGACGGGCTCCGCTGAGGAGACTATAGTAAGGCTCCGGCCCGGGAAGAAGTATAGCCCGGATATTGCATGAATAAATCTATTACGGTACCGGATAAGCTGCCACATGCGGCGTTGCAGAGAATTTCCTGACTTCGAAATATTTCAATATGTCTTCAGCCATAAAATTCTCTGCGCCTTGCCTGTGTTGCTTCTACGGCCCCTCATGACGATCACTCATGCAATTTCCGGGCTGCCTGGTGCGCCCGGGGTCGCCGGCTTGTGAACGGTAAAGATGGAGGTCAA
>CAYUBU010000193.1:0-2817 GCA_964443105.1 uncultured Nitrospirota bacterium | reverse complement strand
CCCAGGCAAAGAGGTTGGCAGCCGTCCTGATGGGTCTTTTTCCCCGAAAGTTGGGAAGCTTCCCGATGAAGGGGAGGATCACCAGGGCGACGAGCAAGATGATCACGACGGGCATCCCCATCATCAGGGCAAAAAGCAGCTCTTCCCCCTGGGAATACCATCGAATGGCTTTGTTGATCTCGCCTGTGCGGTTCCTAAATTCCGGCGACACGGCGCGACCGTCCACTTCCAGGCTTGCCACAACTTCATCGAGAATGTCCTTGTAGGTCCGTAGCGTCGATCCCTGGATCGAATTCTCCACCCAGAAGAAGGTGTCCCTGGTGTTAAAGAGATAGACATAGCGCCTGTACTTCCCTCTTTTCTCCAGAAAGAACCTGCCGTTGTCAAAAACAGGAATAGACGCTTCGTAGGCAGGGTTGAGATAGTGCCGGTAGGCGGTGATCTGCGCTTCTGCCTCCCCTTCCGCGGCACGGGTGGATAGATAGAGCCGACCGCCGGTGGAAAAAATATTCTTGTGCCAGCCATCCTTTTCAACGAGTGCGGGCGTTCCTGCCGGTACCTGACAGCGGAACCCGTCTCCCTCGAAGGACACCCACTGAACCGGATCGGGCCTGATAGTGGAAAAAATAAACCAGAGAAAGGCAATGATGCCGCCCAGGATGACGGCCAGTATGCGGATCATTTTCTCCATCGTTTTTCCTCAACTAACCGAAAAGGGGCATGACCCCTTTAATGACCCCGGCTTGCCTGATCCAAATCGATGACCATCTGCTTGACATTCTTCTTGAAGAATTTCTTCACCTGGTCCCACGGCAGTTGCTCGTTTCCAAGGTATCGAGGGTCCGGATCTATGTCCGCATCTTTGAAGTAGACCAATGACTTGCCGATATGAACGGGATTAACGCGATCCTTGCCGAAACGTTCCATTAAGTTCTCTGCAATCTTCCAGAAAGGTACGGTCTGGAGAACCGAGTAAAGATCGACAAAATCTCGCTTGGCACCTCTCTGACTCACCGCGATAATCTTCATGGATGTAATATCTATGATCCCTGCAATCGGCACGCCATCCAGATCGGCCATTTTCTCCTTGAATGGATAAGCATATTGCAGGAATGAAAGCTTCACTCCATGTGCCGTTACGGTTAATGTCCCCTTCTCTTCCTGCAGAACCATGGGTGAAAGTTTCTTTCCTTTGATCTCCCGGAAAAGCAGGTCGGTAGAAAACGTTTGTTTCGTGAAAAAATCCAGATCTTCGGAGACTCTGTGACCCCTTTGAAGAGCCAAACCGGTCCCGCCGGCCAGCACGAAACGGTGTTTCTTAATGAGGCTCTTTATTTTGGTCAATACGACCTGTGAATCTTTCGGTAGTGTTTCAAGATGAAGAGCCAAACCAGATCCTCCAAAAGTTCCTGGACTTGTCAGCCAACTTCCTGCTCACCTCCAACGTTTCCAGAATCAAGCGAGTGGGATACAGTTTCTGAATCCAGTAGATGGCATCAAGACCTCCCAACTCGAGTACACGTTCAATGATGTATCTGGAGTTCTTCCGAATGTCAATATCTGACGGATTGACGTCCCAAAAGAGATAAGAGAACCGCTTTGGGATTCTGTTCCCTCTTTCATGCTGCTCGACCTGTTTCCTGATCTCGGGATTAGAAAGTGCCCCCAGGTATTTCTGCACCACCTTGCCTTCACTGCGATAGGCAACATAGGCGTACTCTTTGTTCCTGATCTTCTTAATGACAAGGCTCATTCCGAACTCCCTGTTCTATATTACCAAACAGAGTTGTATAATTCAATTGTTTTCACGTGTTTTGACTCTTTTGACCACCCTTTGAGTCTACGGCGTCAGGCAGACCGAAAAGGGGGCCTGACCCCTTTAATGCAGTTTAATGACAATAGCTTCGGATACGAGGGAAAGGAAACACCAGGGCGGTGCCAGTCGAGGGACGGCTGATGCGGGAGGGCACATCGTCCTGTCTGCCGCACAGATTTATCGGATGACGGGGTGGAGTTCAGCGATATGGGGTTCGGACTCATCGCTCAGATGAGTAGTGACGGCTTCTTGCCCGCCACCCCGGCCATGATCCCGGGCCACGAGCATGTAGATGGAGGGAACGACAAACAGGGTAAAGAGAGTGCCGATGGCCATGCCGCCCACCAGGACAAGGCCGATAGAGTTTCTCGCCTCGGCGCCGGCGCCGCTCACGAGTGTTAGGGGGAAGTGGCCGGCAATGGTGGCGGTGCTGGTCATGAGTATGGGGCGGAGGCGGGTCATGGCGGCTTCCCGCACGGCCTCAAGCTTGGCCATCCCCTTCTCCTGGAGTTTGTTGGCAAATTCCACGATGAGGATACCGTTCTTCGCCACCAAGCCGACCAGGGTTACGAGCCCGACCTGGGAGTAGATATTGAGGGTGGTGGTCCAGCCGTGCGTCCAGAAAGGGATGTTGGGGTCGGGCATCTTTAAGAAGGTAAAGGTCATGGCGCCGAACATGGCCAGAGGGACCGATCCGGCCAGGATGACGAAGGGGTCTCGAAAGCTGTTGAACTGGGCGGCGAGCACGAGAAAGATGAGCACCACCGCGAGACCGAAGGCCGGAAGAAAGGTGTTCCCTTCGGTGCGAAGCTGCCGGGATTCACCGGTGTAATCGATGACATACCCTTTGGGCAGGATCTTGGCGGCTTCGTCTTCCAGGTAGCTCAGCGCTTCGTTAAGAGGACGGACGGCCACGCCGCTAATTTTGACGGCGTTGAGTTGCTGAAAGCGGTTCAGTGAGCGCGGTACAGTAGAGTTGCGAATCTTGGCGATCGTGCTGA
>CAYUBU010000192.1:0-4268 GCA_964443105.1 uncultured Nitrospirota bacterium | reverse complement strand
GCCCCCTGGTAAACCCCGGTGGCCACCCTCAGGTTGGGCCCGTCCGGCGTCCGGAGTCGTGAGATAGTCCCGAAGGAAGGGCCAAAGGTCTCCGGGTCCTCGGCGTTGAGTCGGACCTCTATAGCCCACCGGTTGGGCTGGACATCATCCTGGGTTATTTCCAGGGATTTCCCCTCTGCCACATCGATCATCAGACCTACCAGATCGTAACCGGTGGTCAGCTCGGTGAGGCCGTGCTCCACCTGGAGTCTTGTGTTCACCTCCAGAAAATAGTATTTGCCAGTGTCGGAGTCCAAAATAAACTCCACGGTACCCACCGAGTGGTAGCCGATGGATTTTACGAGAGCGATAGCCTGGCCGCAGATCTCATGCCTGAGGTCCTCATTCAGCGAAGGGGAGGGTGATTCCTCGATAACCTTCTGGTTGCGCCTCTGAATAGTGCACTCCCTCTCGTAAAGATGAACGGTGTTGCCGGATTGATCCCCAAGGACCTGTACCTCTATATGCCTTGCGTTGCGGATGAATTTTTCCAATATAAGAGTTCCGCTGCCGAAGGCCTTTTCAGCTTCGGACCCTGCCTGGGACAGCGCCTGCTCGAGGTCCTCGGCCCGGTCCACACGGACCAGTCCTCGGCCTCCACCTCCAGACGCCGCCTTGATCATGATAGGGTAGTCGACACCGGAATCGTTCATCCAGGCCAATGCGTCATCTACAGTGCTAACTTCCTCAGTGCCGGGAATATTGGGGACACCGGCCTCCACTGCCATCCTCCTGGCCTGGGCCTTGTCTCCCAATTTATTGATCAATTCAGGTGGAGGACCCACCCAGATCAGACCGGCGTCCTGGACCATCTGAGCGAAATCAGCATTCTCCGCCAGGAACCCCCATCCCGGATGGATCGCATCTGACCCGGTTTGAAAAGCCGCGTCCAGGATTTTCTCCATGTTCAGGTAGGATTCTACTGGTGGCGCCTCACCGATGTTAACGGCTCTGTCGGCCATGACCACATGATGTCCGAGCCGATCCGGAGTGCTGTAGACGGCTGTGGTGGGGATATTTCGATCCCTGCAGGTGTGCATGACCCTGACGGCCGAGACTCCGCGGTTGGCTACCAGCAACCGCTCGATCTTTTTCATTTCGTCACCTCATGTTTCCTCTGCTGACTCGTTCCTGCCTGCGGCCAAATGGCTCCGGCGGCAGCCTTGAAACCAAGTCGTATGTATTCTGCGAACTCCGGCGCCCGATTTGGATGTCATGCTCAACCGGAACACTGACCGCATCCCGGCCGGGTCTCCTGGTGGGGGTAACCGGTACTGTATTGCGGAATTTCGAATACTAGATGGATCGGCTGTAGATTTCAAGAGAGAATAACAGGGCGGTTTTCCCCCGCGGACACGAGTGTCTTGACCCGATTTGGATCGGCCAGGGTGAATGCCTGTGCCAATGCCGACTAAGCCCCGCTTGTTTCATGGATCTTCCCGGCTTATCCGACGATCCGCATCGCCAGATACGGTACAAGGTTGAATACGATGACGCACACTTTAAAATACGCCATGATTGAGTAGTTCACCGTGTCGAATTTCTCTTCGGGTATATTCAACCGCGCAATTTTCGTCTGGTAGTTGTACATCCAGTCGTGTGCGATCGCCAGAAACAGCCACCAGATAATCAGGATTCCGAAGTTGATCACCGTACACCACGCCAGAACGCTCCGAACTGTTTCAAATGTCATGATTCCTCCTTGTTTGAACCTGGTTCCATGGGAAATAATGGTTTTTCCGCGGCCATGGTATCAGCTAATGACCTTCCGGGCACATGAAAATTAGTGCAGCAAACCTGTCTGATATGTCAGATTCATCCCGCCAAGGCACCTGTGAGGAATTTCGGGAGAGCGGTCCAACTGGAACAATTGAGGAAGCAGACCCCGAAAAGTGGAGAAGTTTTTCCCTTACAAAATAAAATATCCAACAAAAACAGCATGTTGCAAGTTGGAACGGATGTTGCTAAACATGTATAGGGTTGATTTCTTCTCAGAGACATCCCCGTGGGTGGTAAAAAGGATGAAAAAATACATTTTTAAAACAATGAAAAAGACCTTTCTGGTCCTTTCTCTGCTGTATGCAATGTCCCTGATAATGGGTGTCGGCGCGATTATCAGTGATCTGCCGAGCCATGACACGCTTCAGTACGAAAGAGACACGGAGATCCTGAAGAGCCTATCGTTTGTTTATTTTAGTAATTCCGGAGCAGCTTTCGCCTATCCTCATGTTGAGGTTGAAGGGATCGAACGCAAATACCGCGATGATCTGAAGGAGCGGAATGTAGAGATCCTGCTGATGGTCATCGCTGGATTTTACCTGTGGCTAATTCCCATGATCCCCATCTATATATTGGGCGGTAGCATCCTATGGTTCATGAGAAAGCGTCAGCATAGATGGATGGAAGAAACCGGCTGTCCGGCCTGCCTCTGATGTTCTGTTGAAGCTTTTTGAAAAACAGGCATTCTTTATTCAATAATTCCTGAAATATTTGTTATACTATTGTTTGTCTAACATCCGGGGGGGTGGTTCGTTTTTACAATTGGATTTGGAAAAGATGCAGAATAAAGCCGTTGAGCTAAAGGGGGAGGTGATTGCCGACACGGGTACGGACACGCTGTAACTATCGACATAAGATCGATCACTGCTTTATGAAACAGGTTTTAAACAAAAAGACCAGGAGGGAATAACAGTGAAGAGAACATATGTAATCGTACTGGCGATCGTAATCGGCATTACTATGACATTTGGAACCGCCCTTGCGGCAAACATGAAACTGGTGAATTTCCAAGCCAACACGACTCTGGCTCAGATGGGCCATGATAAAGGAATCGTCAAGGCTGTAGCGGCTCAGAACAAGAAGGGCATGACCCTGTTTGATATTACAGTAACGGATGGCGCGTGGAGGGGTATCAAGGAAGGAATGCTCCCCATCATGGAAGAATTGATGAGCAATGACTGCGCGAAGGCAGCTCAGGCGCTTCTCGAGTCCCAGCCCTACATCATGGAGATCTTCGTCATGGACAACCAGGGTGCCAACGTCTGCATGACAGACAAAACGGGCGACTACTGGCAGGGGGATGAGGGCAAGTTCTGGAACTCCTTCGATGGTGGAACGGGTTCGGTTTTCGTTGACGAGGTCGAGATGGACGATGCCACCCGGGCCAACGTTACCCAGGTTTCGGTTCCGGTTATGAGTAAAGGTGTAGCCATTGGGGCGATGACTATCGGCGTTTACGTGGACTATATTAAATAACAATGTAAGAGAGTCTTTCAGCTTCACGCTGAAGGTCAGTGAATATAAGGGCCGACCCTGGTGGGGCCGGCCCTTTCTTTCGCGCAAAAGATGGTTAGCTTAGGTCGAAGCAAACTGAACCGGGATGTGAAGCAAGCTGATGTCAGTTATTGTATCCGGCTCCCGAAAAGCGTGAAAGAAGGAGATAACAAGATGAGTTATGACGATGGTGTGCTGAAGATCAAGAAATGTCCACTGTGCTCTTCGAGCCACGATTACAACTTCAGGAGAGACGTCAAACCGCTGGCGATTCCCATCTCGCCGGGCTATGAGGTGGACGATTATTGGGCAAGGGTAGAAGTATCTTTCGAGTGTCCCGGCAAGAGAGAGGAGTTTGTATCTGAGGTAGCGGTTCCTCACAGAGTTAATGAACGGATATTGAAGGTCGATACCAAACCCGTAGAAGCTTGATCTGGACACGCTGCATCACACAAATCAGGAATTTTGAGCTATAATTAAAGCACAGCACTTAGGATGCGGCGAGGATGCGTAAATATCAAATTGAATAAACGATCCTGCCGACCAGGTGTTGCAAGGCGGCGGGTTTTCCCGCCGCCTGTTTTGCGAGCCGCATCGAAGTGCGAGAATGGCGGAACTGGCAGACGCGCTGGGTTTAGGACCCAGTACCTTGCGGTGTGGGGGTTCAAATCCCCCTTCTCGCACCATTCGACGCGCCATAGAATTCCAACAGGCTTGCTCATGGCAGGCCACAGGATCAAAGGGGGATGAGAATCTCCACACAGCCCCTGATGGGGCTGTGTGTACTAGGTACTAGGTACTAAGTACTTAGGTGCTAAGTAAAAGGACTAAAATATCAAGGAATCGGGCGCCAGATTCCGGGAATGGGAACCTTTCCACTTTCTACTTTCCCCTTTCCACTCGATTTACCGGCCTATTGCCCAAAAAATCGTTTTCCGGTAGCATCTAGCACCTTT
>CAYUBU010000191.1:0-10665 GCA_964443105.1 uncultured Nitrospirota bacterium | reverse complement strand
CCGGTGGCCGGAAATGTTGATGACGTCGTCGATCCGGCCCATGAGCCAGTAGTCGCCGTCTTCGTCGATGCGCGCACCGTCGCCGGTCATGTAGTTGCCGGGGAATCTTTCAAAATAGACCTCTTTCACCCGTTTCTGCTCGGGGTCACCGTAGGTTCCCCGGATCATGCCCGGCCAGGGTTTCGTGATGAGCAGGTATCCCCCTTCATTGACCGCGGCCGGTGAGCCATCCTCTTTGACGATTGCCGGCACCACGCCCGGGAAAGGACGGCAAGCGGAGCCCGGCTTGAGGGTCATGGCCCCGGGAAGTCCGGTAATCAGGATCCCGCCGGTTTCTGTCTGCCACCAGGTGTCCACGATCGGCAGCTTCCCTTTCCCCACATTGTTGTGGTACCACATCCAGGCTTCGGGATTGATGGGCTCGCCCACGGTGCCCAGGACCTTTAGGCTGGAGAGGTCGTATTTCTTGACATAGCTCTCCCCCTCTTTCATCAGCGCCCGGATGGCTGTCGGGGCGGTGTAGAATTGATTGACCTGGTGTTTGTCGCAGATCGCCCAGAATCTCCCGGCGTCAGGATAGGTGGGGATCCCTTCGAACATGAGGCTGGTGGCCCCGTTGGAAAGAGGACCGTAGACAATGTAGCTGTGGCCGGTAACCCAGCCGATGTCCGCCGTACAGAACCAGATGTCTTCGGGATGATAATCGAAGATCCATTCGAATGTGAGGTTGGTGTAGAGCATATACCCGCCGGTGGTATGGAGCACGCCCTTCGGTTTTCCCGTGGATCCCGAGGTGTAGAGAATGAAGAGGGGATCTTCGGCGTCCATCCATTCGGGCTCGCAGTAGTTGGCGATATCCTCTGCCGCCATCTCCTCGTGCCACCAGACGTCTCGGCCCGGCTCCATGTCGTAACCGTCGGCATGCTTCACGACGATGACTTTCTTCACGGTGGGGCACTCCTGAACGGCGATATCGACCTGTTCCTTCAGGGCGACGAACCGTGCGCCACGAATACCCTTATCCGCGGTGATGACCATATTTCCCTTACAGTCCTGAATCCGATCCATGAGCGCTTTGGCGCTGAAGCCGCCGAAAACAATGCTGTGAATGGCGCCGATCCTGGCGCAGGCGAGCATGGCGATCACCAGTTCGGGAATCATGGGGAGGTAGATGGTGATCCGGTCGCCTTTTTTGGCCCCGTTTTTCTTCAGAACATTGGCGAAGCGGTTGACCTCCGTATAGAGCTGCTGGTAAGTAAAAGTTTTGTAGCTGCCGTCATCGGCTTCCCAGATGATGGCGGCCTTGTTTCTTGTGGCGCCTGTGATATGCCGGTCGAGACAGTTGTAGGAGGCATTGAGCTGGCCCCCCTGGAACCATTTGATCTCAGGTTTGTGAAAATCGTACTCCAGAACCTTGTTCCATTTCTTGTGCCAGGTAAGGCGTTTTTCGGCCATTTCGCCCCAGAAGCCTTCAGGATCATCGACAGACCTCTTGTAGATCTTCTCATATTCAGCCATGCTTTTGATGTGGGCGTGCTTGCTGAATTCTGCAGTGGGCTTAAAAACCCGCCCTTCAGACATGAGAACAGATATCTCTTTTTTCTCTTCGGCCATGATGACTCCTCCCTGTAAGTTTAAAGAAAAGAAGACCTTATAGAAGTTGGCGCTTCCAAGCAAAAACTGTTTGGCTAAGAATTGAACTGATGGTAGACTATGATTAGCACAATTTATAACAACATTTCAAGTGCTTATTGCCCGTATTCGTCATTTTTTTTTGTATGCGAAAATATTAATATGTGAAGGAATCGGCTGGTGGCAAATGACCGGCTGCCCGGGAAATTTGCCATGGTGCGCGGCAGTTTCGTCAGGAGAAATTATGACAGGAATAGAGAAGGGAACCCCCCTCCAGGATCGGGGTGTATTGTACCGAATTGCGGCATTTCAATACCATGAATCTCTGCGCCATTTCATGGTGAGTGATGTGTACATCTGCGGCCCCGATACGCTGGTTCAGCCTGTGGCCCAGGAGATGGCCAAACGACGCATCTCCTCCGCCGTGGTGGTGGACCAGGCCGATCGTCTGGTGGGGATTGTCACGGAACGGGATATCGTGAAGAAGGTGGTGGCCCAGGGCTGCACCTCTTTAGCGGACACTACCATAGGCCAGATCATGACGCCCGACCCCTTTTATCTCGGCCCTGCAGACAGGCTGTTTGATGCCTTGTCGCTTTTCGCGCGCCACACCATCAAACATCTGCCCGTCGTTGACGGGGGCCGGGTGGTGGGCATCCTGACCTTCCGGCAGATACTCAAGATTCGCTACTCCGAGCCCCTGGTGATCCTGGGCGAACTGGAGAAAGCCGAATCGGCTGCCGATTACCGGAAGATCAGGGAAAACATGATCCTCCTGGTGAAGGAAAAACTGGCATCCAATGTGGATCCTGTGACCATCGTCTCCATGCTCTCCATGATCAATGCCGACATCCACAAACGGCTGCTCAGACAGACGCTGGAGGAGATGGGCGGACCGCCGCCTGTCGACTTCTCACTTTTCGTGACCGGGAGCCATGGGCGCCGGGAGAACCTCCTCTTCCCGGATCAGGATTTCTGTATCATCACCGAAGATTATGACGAGCGCCAGGTCGAGTCCTACGACCGGTTCTTCCTTAAAATGTCCCAGCGCTTTTCAGATCTTTTGAATGAGGCCGGTTTCGTTTACTGTTCCGGCAATGTCATGGGGCAGAATCCGTTGTGGCGCAAAAGGATTTCACCCTGGCGGGAACAGGTGACCCGGTTCTTTCAGGAAACGGGCCCCTACACGGTCCGTTATATGACCCTCATATTCGACTCAGCACCTCTCTACGGAAGCCGGTCGCTTTTCGACGCCTACCAAAACCACGCCTTTCAGGTGCTTTCCGAACATTACAACGTGATCCGGCAGATGCACAGTGAAGAAGAGGCGGCACACAAGGTGCCCCTGGGGTTTTTCGGGAATTTCATCACGGAGAAAGAGGGGGATCACAAGGGTGAGATCGATATGAAGAAGAGCGGGCTCATCTTCATCATTGAAGCGGCACGGATCCTGGCCCTGAAGCACGGGATCAGAAAGACGTCCACCCTGGAGAGACTCCAGGCGCTGGTGGAGAAGGGGGTGATACATGAGGATGATTCGGAGTACTTTGACAACGCCTACCGGGTCATTCTTTATCAGACCCTGATGGCTCAGGTGGACAATTATCTCATGCGGTCGGCCAATACCTACTATCTCGATCCCAGCGAAATTTCCGCGAGACACCAGGAACTGCTGAAACAATCGTTAAAGGCGATTTCCCGGCTGCAGGAGATCGTGGGAAGCGAGTTCGGGGAGCTGATTCTATAAACTACTTCTTGTACATCTCTTGGGCGGCATCGATCTCGGGGATTCGCAGAACCCGCTCTTCCTCCGGTTTCTTCAATTCTGCCTCGATGTAATCGGCCCGATCCGCGATGCTCGGGATCTTCTCTGCGACGTTGTGAAAAAATTTCCAGAGCCGCCCCGGTCCCTTGGTGAGTTCCGGTTTCAGGGCTGCTGCGTTGCGGTAGTCTTCCATAGCCTGCCGGAAGTGTCCCGTCCTGTCGTTGAGAATCCCCCGGTTCGCATAGGCTTCTGCGAAGTTGCCATCCACTTCGATGGCCCGTTCAAACATGGATCTCGATTCGTCGAACCGCTCCATCTGCATCAGGGTGATGGCCCTGCCGAGCCAGGCCTCTTTGTAGTCGGGGTTGATGGTCAGGGCTTCGTCAAAGAGGGGGAGCGCCTGGTCATACTTTTCATCTTCCAAAAACCGGCTGGCCAGCCGGTATTTGTTTTCTCCGGGAAAGGCCTCCCCGGAGAGGTTTTTATAGTAGGCCACGGCCAGGAAGACCACAAAGCCCAGCCCGACGGCAGCTGTGATAAAATTTTTATTCATCATTAGTTTGTGTAAAACCTTCCCATCACAACTTTGTTGAAAAGAAAAGCAAAGGTCATGACGATCACCGCAACCAGGGGAATCGCCTTTCTCTTGATCCCCTCTCTTTCCTCCGCCGTCAGTTCACGGTTCAGCTTTTTTTCCACCTTCCGTATCCGCGGGATCACAATGAGCTTCTCAACGGGCTTGAAGAGAAGGGTTGCGAGAACGAGTGTGGAAAGCCAATACCAGAGATACAGTCCTCTCGTCACCTGAAACACCCCAGACAAAAAACAGGGGGGACATCTCTGTCCCCCCTTTGTTGATTGTGAGCTTCGATCCGATCAGGGTTTATCCAGATCGAGCCGTGCTTTTTTCGTATCGCCGATGTCCTCGATCAGCGCCTCAACCTCGTGCAGCGGAATGGTCGACATCTGCATCTTGTAGGCGAGGAACCACATCATGAAGACACCGATAGCCCACCAGAGCACCTGCCACGCCCAAATTGAAGGCATGCCAAAGGTCCAGGTGGTGGCATCCATGGGTTGACCGAAAATGGTGTTCCCGATAACAGCGCCCGGTCCGATGCCGAAGAAGAACCAGACCAGGGTAAGGATCCATGCCACGGGGACGAGCCCTTTCTTCTCAGCCGGCAACCCCGCATGTTCTTGCAGGTAATTGTGGAACTTCATCTTGTGGGCCATATCGTCCTTGTTCTGGGTCATCGCGGAGACCAGGATGGCCAGGCCGAGATTAAAAATAATCCCCCAGCCCGCAGAGTGGATCGTCCAGGGCCAACGTCCCCAGGCAGTAATGCCGAACCACTTCTGTCCGATGGTCTCCGTCATGGTGACGGCAAGGATCCCGGCGATCAGACCGATGGTAATCCCCTGTCTCGTGAGGAAGGGCCACCAGCAGATGCCGATGAGTGCCGGCCACATCTGGAATCCATAGGCCACAGCGAGACCGCCGAGGAGCACGAGGGCATCCTTCGATGTGGTGGCGACGAGGAGTGCCGACAGAACGATGATGCCGACGCCGATCCGCCCGAAGAGCTTCTGGGTCGTATGGGTTGCTTCAGGTTTGATGAAATGCTTGTAAATGTCCCGGGTGAGCATGCCGCCGGCGGTGGACATGTAGGCCGCGCCTGTGGACTGCATGGCCGCGAGGGCGCAAACGCTCAGAATCCCGACGAGCCAGGGCGCGGTGTCGCCCATGAGGTTGATCAGGGCGGGCACGATCATCCCTTGCTTCCCTGCCGTTTCCATCAGGTCCATTCCCAGGCCCATGACATCCTTGGCGTGGCCTGCAGCGAGCATGGCCGAGTCGGCACCGATCAGGTGTCCGCCCAGGCCCTGAAAGGCGGTGAAAAAGAAAAGAATGAAGCCGATACCGAAAGAGGAAGCCCAAACCTGCTGCGGCGCGAAGGGCTTCGGGTTCTTGTTGGCAAAGGACCACATGGAGAAGGCCGGCGCCGACTGGATCCCCATGAGAGCGAACATGTAGGTCAGAATCATGATCCCCGTCCAGGCGCCACCCACGGCCTTGGGGCCGCTGGAGACAAACTGAATGACGCCGGGGATGGCGATGTAATGGCTGTGGCCGTCGGGCGTCAGCTTGGTGTCGAGCAAGGCCAGTTCAGCGATCCCCTGATTCAATGCCGTCCAACCGCCTGCGGCGTTCAAGGCGATGATGCCGATGATGGAGATACCGCCGGCCAGGAGGATACACTGGACCGTATCCACGTAGGCCACGGCCCGCAGTCCGCCGGAGGCCACGTAGATGAACACGACCGCCGACAGGAGCCACATGCCGACGTCTACGCCGAGCATGCCGTCGGTGAGGACGTTAAAGAGAAAGCCCGATGCCCGAAGCTGTACGCCGAGGTACGGGATGGAGAAGAACATAGCCACGATGACCACGAGAACCCGGATGATATCGGAGCTGAAGTAATCGGAGAACATCTCTCCCGGCGTCACGTAGCCGAAGCGTTTCCCCAGAATCCACTGGCGTTTCAGAAACATAACCCCCGTAAAGGGGATCGTGATGGTGTAGAACGACGCGTACGCGTACTGGAAACCGTCACGATAGAGAAGTCCCGGGTGCCCCATGAAGGTCCACCCCGAGAAGGATGTGGCTGTTGCTGCCAGGACGAAAACCCAGATGGAAATGGATCGGCCGGCAATAAAATAGTCGGACGCGGTCTTCGCTGCTCTCGCGCCCTTGATCCCCCAGAATATACAGTAAGCCCAGTAAGCGGCTACGAAAAAGAATAGCCAGAATATTTTTGCGCTCATTAACGGCCCTCCTAACGGTATGTTAATAGATACACGCTTCCCCCAACTCAGTGTAAAGCCGGTTTACGCCGTGGCTCACCTCCTTTCGGGTTCAATTTAATCCCTCCTCCCAAACCTTTGAAAATGCATAAGTACGGATACTATAGTTTTTTGATCGGTTTAGTCAAACAAATTTGTTCAGGCCTTCCTCATAACGATTCACGGGGTGATGCATGCATCCTTCGGCGCTGGTCATGGAGAGGTCACCGAAGGCATCCCCCGGGTTCCGGTTATCCGTGCCGCCGTCGGTGCCAGCTGTTTTATATGCCTTCGCTCCTGGTGCCCCGAATCGGCGCGCAGGGCGGGCCGTAACCGGTGAGGCTGACCTGACCCCGGCGGGCGCTTCTTTCAGACCCTTTGTGATCTTTAATCTCTGAGCACAAAATCTTGACCACCTACGAATGGCACATGCGATTCAATCGGTCCCCCTTGAGATCGTCCCCCGTTCCCCGCCGGCTCATATACACCTTCATTCTATTGGGCGAATGGGTATAAACTCGATACTTAAAGTGCTGTATAAGCAAAGACAATAACTCAATAAATAAAAATAATCAAGACCAAAAAATGACATTCATGCAAAAAACAGAATATGCTTTTTTTTGCATACTCTAGCAATATCAATAAACTGGCAAGACAGGCGCCATGGCAGACATTATCAATACGTCAGAAAACATCTGATTTGTTGCCCCTAAAGGCAACAGAATCGAGAAACTTTTCCCAACCGGATTCGGCTAAACCCTGTCCCGTGGCCCCGCGATTGACGGCGTCCCAGGTGGACTCGACGGGTTTACGGGAGGGCGTCCAATTCGGCGGCGCTGGTGCATCTGAGGGCCGGGTTGGTCCTCTTCTGCTCACCCAGTGTTGATGACGGCGCCTTGCCGTAGTCGTGTCCCGGGTAAACAGCGATGCTGTCGTCCAGCGGCTTGAGCTTGTTATGCAGGCTTTCGAAGAGCTCTCGGGAGCTTCCTCCCGCCAGGTCGGTGCGTCCGCAATCGCCGATAAATAGGGTATCGCCGGTGATCAGCTTTTGTCCGTCGATCAGCAGGCAGATGCCGCCGGGGGTGTGGCCGGGGGTGTGGATGATGCGGACCACAAGATGTCCCACGGGAACCTCGTCACTGTCATCTACCGGCAGATGGAGGGGAACGTTGCTCTTGGTGAGCATCCCTTCCTCCCGGCGATGGGCAACCACTCTGGCGCCGGTCCGGGCGATCATCTCGTTATGCCCGCCGATATGGTCATGGTGTCCGTGGGTCGAAAAAATGACTTCTATTCTATAGCCGTCGGTTTCGGCCTGCTGGACGATCTTTTCCACATGGAACGCGGGATCGACAACGGCTGCCACCCGGGTCTTTTCGCAGCCGAAAAGATAGGCGAAATTACCCATGGAGCCGACGGCCATCTGTTTGAAATACATGGTGTCTCCTTATCAATGAGGTGTCTACAGTCCCGCCGACATGGTGCTTCAGAGGCTCGGCGCCGCTGTGTGCCCCGGGGGCGGCGGTTTGCGAAGCAGAATGAGAGCGACAATGGCAAAGTCGAGAACGGCGGTCCCAAGGAACCCGATGATGGACTGGAGACTGAAATATTTCTCCACATAGACGTAGAGACCGAGATTGGCGATGCCGAACAACAGCCAGCTCGCTGGGCTGACCCCTTCAGCCGATTTTGAGGGGAGCACCTTAATCAGCTGGACCAGGGCACCCGCAGGGAAGATCACAGCGGGGAGCCAGCCCGCGAGTTCGGCGGTGAAAGATGGCATGGGTCATTCTCCGTCTCAGAACCCCGGGGTTTATGCCGCAGTATCCCCCGTTGCCGGACCGGGCAGTTAAGCCGGTCTTAGAAGGGCAAAGATGGAGGTGCGGCGGTCCGCCTCGAGAGCATGAAGGAATAATTCCGGGCGCGATGGAAGTGACTTGGGCCGGGGGTCACCGATGGATCTTGCTGCAAAGAACAGGGTGCCAGGCAGGCCTGCCCGGCACCCTGACCAAAGACTCATTTGAAGGTCTTGAGAATGTACTCGGCGATCAGCTTGGCGTCGGCGTCGGGAATGGTCTCTTCGTCATACTTGGCCATACCGGGGCCCGGGTTTCTGATGTTATTGACAATCCCTCCCACCGAGTTCACTTTGTGTTCTTCCCGGTGGGCTTTGCTGAGGGTCTTCTTGGGGTTGATGATATTGCCGCCGTTGGCGTGGCACATGGCGCAATATTCATTAAACAACGCTTCTCCCGATTTTTCCGTCGCCGCCACTTTCTCAACGACTTCCGCCGCCTTGGCCACAGGGGCCGGCGCCGCTGCGGGGGCGGGCTTCGACTCAGGAGCGGCATGGGCCGCTTTAGGCGCCGCCTCCTTGGCCTCCTGGGCTTTCTGCTGACACCCGATGGTTAAGAAGAGTGCGCAAACCATGCAGGTACCTGCCATCAAAGTAAAAAATAATTTCATGCTGCTTCCTCCTTAGCTGGCGCTCATGTCGCCGGTTAGACCTTGCGTGCAAAAAAGGTTCTTCTCGGTGAATCGGCAGAACGTTAATATGTTTCCCAGATTGAGTCAAGGAAGAAATCGAGGTGCCAGGCAGGTCTGCCTGGCAACCCTTGCTAGTAAAGCCGTCCCGCTGCGACGAAGTGCTTTTTCCAGTAAGGATTCTGGAGGCTGGAATAGGAGACCCGCTTGCCGCTGGACGGGGCGTGAATGAAACGATGGCTGCCGGTGTAAATGCCGACGTGGGAAATCCGGCGCCTGGAGACGCGGAAGAAGAGGAGGTCTCCCGGCCGGAGTTGGGCGAGGCGGAGAGGGCGCCGGGCCGCATACTGTTTTCCGGCGCTCCGGGGGACGGCGATCCCGACCTGCTGGTGGGTATAATAGACGAGGCCGCTGCAGTCAAATCCCCGGGGCGTGGTCCCCCCATAACGGTAGGGCGTGCCGAGAAGACTCTTGGCTACGGAGACAATTTTGTCTCCCTTGAGAGGTGGGTTACGGGGAGGGGCCGGGCTATCGCTCCGCACCGGTGCGGAGCCGCACCCCATGGCAAGCCAGAACACGGTTACCACAAAAGAGAGGGACCAGATTTTCTCAGTTCTTTTCATGTCATGTCCCATGCCCCTTTGCGCCTGTTCCTCGGGCGATGGAAGCGCCGCAGCCTGATCCGACTGGAAGGCCCTTGTTTCATATATATACCATTATATACCATGGATGCATGAGACAACTCAAGGCGACGGGGCTGGGACGGGGTGCCAGGCAGGCCTGCCTGGCACCCATTGGCTCCTTCTTGACCGATGGCGGCAAAGCACCTATACTTCGAAAACCGGGTTAGAGTAGAAAAGGGGCCGGTGAAACGGCGGCGGGTGTTGGGCACCCATGCCGCGGGCCCGATACCCGATCAATAGGCAAAGGAGGAACAATGATTCCCAAGACAGTCACCCCCGGCTTTTCAACGCTGTTGGCCCTGGTCGTCCTGTTTCTTAACGGTTGTGCCGGCGGGACCGGCGGTTTTCCTGTGGACGAAATTTTCAGGTCCGTCCTCACGGCGCCGGGCACCGGACTCGATCAACAAACGGTGGCCTCCGGTTTAAAGGAGGCACTCCGGATCGGCACCGAGCGAACCGTGGCGTCAACGGGCAGGGTGGACGGGTTCCTGGCCAACGCCCTGATCCGGATCGCGGTGCCGGACCAGCTGGCGTCCATGGCGAGCGTTTTGAGAACGGTAGGACTGGGAAGCCAGGTCGACGCCCTGGAAGTTTCCATGAACCGGGCCGCTGAACTCGCGGCCAAGGAGGCCCGTACCGTCTTTGTGGATGCCATTACCGGGATGACCCTGGCCGACGCCTTCGGCATCCTCAACGGGGGTGAGACCGCCGCCACCGACTACTTTCGGGACCGCACCGGCGATACCCTTCGAGCCCGTTTCGATCCCATAGTGGCTGCTAAAATGGAAGAAGTGGGACTCTATCGGCTCTATGGCCAACTCACCAGCGCTTATACCGCGCTCCCGCTGGCGACGAAACCGCCCATCGACCTGGGGGACTATGTGACGGAAAAATCGCTGGACGGGCTGTTCACCGTGCTCGGCACTGAGGAGACGCGGATTCGTGAGGATCCGGCAGCCCGGACCACCGAGCTGCTTCGAAAGGTTTTTCAGAAATAGGCTCGAATTATTGCACCCCAGGCCTGGTGGTGACGGCTTTGGGACCAATCCCTGAAACGAATCCCCATTCCAACTGCTAAGGATATTCCCCTCGCTCCATGGCCCTTCGGTTAATGTCCGCTCGTGGAAAGATCCGCACCTGGCTGTTGGACACGTTTTGGGGACAGGCTCGGGAGCTCCCCTCCGCTCCCCGGCGCTTCGCTTAGGGTCTGCTCCGGGGACACCCTCGCCTGGCTGTGCCTCCAGGTTGTGAGTG
>CAYUBU010000190.1:0-14329 GCA_964443105.1 uncultured Nitrospirota bacterium | reverse complement strand
CCGGCGAGGGGATCGTCACCTTCGGCACGGTCAGCCCGGAGCAGGCTTTTGTCACCTACAGTTCCGTCTGCTTCGCGGGCTTCGTCAAGTTCTTTGCCGACTACTTCACCCGACGGCGACAGGGCCGCACCACCAAGGACGAAGACCGGATCTTCGCCGAGGCCATGGAGTCCTACAAAGACCATCTGAAACGGCTCAACCCCAAACCAAAAATGGGGACAGGCCCCTTTTCCGGGGCAGAGGCCGTCATGGCGGCCATGATTGAGGCGGGTCGGCTCACCGTCGACTATAAAATGGTCGACTCCTACTTCGGCAACCTCTCCTACCGCCATGGGAACACGATTTACATCAGCCAGACCGCCAGTTCCCTCGACGAACTCCCGGGGTGCATCGACGCCGTCCCCCTGGACGGCTCCTCCTGCGCCGGCATCACCGCCTCCAGCGAGTACAGCGCCCACCGGGAGATCCTCACGGCAACGGACAACAAAGCCATCCTCCACGGTCATCCCAAATTCGCGGTCATCCTCTCCATGCTCTGTGAGAAGGAAAACTGTGAAGGGCGGAAGACCTGTCATCTCAAATGTTCCGAGAGCCGGTTTGCCGGGGAGATCCCCATCGTGCCCGGGGAAGTGGGCACCGGCCCTTATGGTCTCTGCCATACCCTGCCGCCGGCCATGCTGGGACGTGCCGGGGCCCTGGTCTATGGCCATGGACTCTTCACCGTGGGCAAGGTCGATTTCACCGATGCCTTCACGAATATGGTGACCACGGAGCAGATGTGCCTTGCGGAATACCTGAAGCGCCTCGATGTTCCCTGATTGTAAAGATAAGGGTGCCAGGCAGGCCTGCCTGGCACCCCGTTAAGACTCCGAAGTTCAGAAGGAATAGCTGAAGTTGATCCCGCCGTAGATATTGCTGTCTTCGTCATAAACGAGTTCCGCTGCATCTTTTATGTCGTCATCGGTAAAGCCCGAGTAAGAGATGGTGGGCGTCACTGTGACTTTGTCGGTCAAGGCGTACGCAAGAGAAATACTGATATTGTAATCACTCAGAGAATCATCTTCCACATCGATCGTGGGATCGCTCACGGAGAAGTAGCCTTTGTTATAAGCCTCATTGGCGTAGGCCAAGGTGCCTCCCAGAGAGAGCGTTGCCTTGTCATTCAGTTCAATATCGTGGCCGATACCGAGGGTAATATAGGTCCCATCGATTTCGTGAAAGTCCCGGTAGACCGTCACCGAGGGAGAAAGGAGGATATTCACGGTTGCGCCCACATACCACTCCTGCGTATCGGCACCACCGGTCCGGGGGAAATCGTAGTAAATAGCGCCGAGAGAAATACCAATGGGCCCCAGATCCCGGGAGTAGTCGATGGTATAATCAACCTCATTGACCTGATGGCTGCTGGCATAACGGTCATCGTCGATGTTGTAGTTGGCCCAGACACCGAGGGAGAGGCCGTAACCGAATCCGATGGAAAGGTTCGGCTGGATCACACCCCCTTCGCCGTAGTTCTGACCCCGCCAGACATAGTCGGTCAAGATCGATACATCGGTGTTCACGTCGGCTGTCACCTCGCCGGCCCACGCGGAACCGGCTGTCAACAAAACCGCTGCTGACACAATACCTGCAAATAGTTTCAGTTTCATTTCTTTCTCCTTTAATGATTGAATTGTATGATCAGGTCGATTATTTATTGTACCCGGGAGAAGGGATCATCCCTTCTCCCGGGGAAGTCATTTACGCGTCCATATTGAACTTCAGAGACGGCATGCTGAAGTTGGGATAGGCTTCCAGGCCGTGCTCGCCCACATCGAGGCCGTCCTGCTCTTCTTCAGGAGAGACCCGGAGTCCGATAGTCGCGTTGATCACCTTGAAGAGGATGAAGGCCGTGGGGAAAACCCAGAGGAAGGCCGCGCCGATGCCGAGGAACTGCACGCCGACCACCTTGATGGAGAATCCACCCGTGTTGAAAAGGCCCGCCGCCAGAGTTCCCCAGGCGCCACAGACCCCGTGGACCGAGACAGCACCGACGGGATCGTCTACTTTGAGGACCTTGTCGATAAAGAGGACAGAGAAAACCACCAGAATCCCCGCGATAAAACCGATAAGGACGGAACTCGCGATGGAGACATTAGCGCAGCCTGCCGTAATTCCGACCAGACCCGCCAGGGCACCGTTCAAGCTCATACTCGCCTCAGGCTTGCCGAACAGGGCCCACGCTGCGATCATGGCGCCCACGGCGCCGGCAGCTGCCGCCAGGTTGGTCTTCACCGCAATCCCAGCGATATCGGTGATTGCCGCTGTAGTGCTCCCGGCATTGAAACCGAACCACCCGAACCAGAGCAGAAAGACGCCGATGGCCGCAAAAGGGATATTGTGACCGGGAATGGCCATGGCTTTGCCTTCCTTCGAATATTTGCCGATACGGGGACCGAGCACCATGGCACCGGCCAGGGCCGCCCATCCGCCCACCGAGTGGACCACGGTGGAACCGGCAAAGTCGATGAAACCGAGTCCTTCGAGCCAGCCTGAGCCATTGAAAAGACTCCCCCAGGCCCAGCTGCCGAAGATGGGATAGATGACGGCGGAGATCACCACGCTGTAGGCCAGGTACCCCACGAACTTGGTCCGTTCCGCCATGGCGCCGGAAACGATGGTCGCCGCGGTGGCGGCAAAAACCACTTGGAACATCCAGAACGCGAGTGTCCAGGGCTCTCCGTCTTTGGCAAAATCAGAGAGAAAAAACCCGCTGGTGCCGAACCAGCCGGTCTTGGAGGCCCCGAACATGAGGCCGAACCCGATGGCCCAGTACCCCAGGGTACCCAGGGAGAAATCCATGAGGTTTTTCATCATAATGTTCACAGCGCTCTTGGCCCGGGTAAAGCCCGCTTCCACCATGGCAAACCCCGCCTGCATCAGAAAAACCATAAACGCTGCGATCAGGGTCCAGAGATAGTCGGCATGGGTCTGCACCGCGGCAATAGCCTCGGCATTGGAAGCCACCGTGGGAACCGCTTCTTCAGCAAAAACCGCAAGGGGTAGTATAATCGGTATGGCTGACACAAGAATTAATAGTCTCCGAAACATGGCCTCTTCCTCCTAAAAATATATCTTTGAATGATCATCGGCTTAAAAGTGCTAGACCGCCTCTTTCCCCCGCTCTCCCGTTCGAATCCGAACGGTCTCTTCCACGGGGATCACGAATATCTTGCCGTCACCGATCCGCCCGCTTCGGGCCTTTTCCGTGACCACTTCAATGACCTTGTCCACCAGATCTTCGGTGACCACCACGTCCATCTTCACTTTGGGGACAAAATCGATGGTATATTCGCTTCCCCGGTACATCTCGGTATGCCCCTTCTGCCGTCCGTACCCTTTGACTTCGGTCACCGTCAAACCGGTCACCCCGATCTCTGTCAAACCTTCCCGAACCTCGTCCAGGCGGCCCGGCTGAATAATGCACTCTACCTTTTTCATCGCTTCACCTCTCTATTATGTGATTGCCTCTTTTCGCGCCAGGCGTGCCCCCACGCCACTGCTGTCGTACCTGTCCCTATCAAGCCTGCCGCCGAAACGAAAGGCCCTTGACGGGGATCAGAAATGATAAGCATTCTCCCCATGATGGACCTGGTCGAGCCCCACACGCTCCTCGTCCTCTGAGACTCTCATCCCCATGACCTTGTCCAGGATCCAGACCAGCCCATAGGTCACCACGAAGGCGTAGACCACAGTGGCCGCTGTCGCGATCAATTGCACCATCAGCTGTTTCGGCTCCCCGGCAATGAGTCCCGCCCCATTGACCGTGGCAAAGAGCCCCGTGGCAATGGCGCCGAAGGTACCGCCCACCCCGTGGACACCGAAAGCGTCCAGAGAGTCGTCGTACCCCACTTTGGCTTTCATCACCACCGCCAGGTAGCAGATGACACCGGCACCGAGACCGATCACCAATGCCCATTGGGGTGTGACAAAGCCTGCGGCCGGCGTGATGGCCACCAGACCTGCGACGATCCCTGAAGCGGCGCCCAGGGCGCTCGGATTCTTCTGGTACCACCATTCCGCCAGGAGCCATGAGAGACAGCCTGCGGCGGCGGAAACCTGGGTATTGGTAAACGCCAGGGCTGCGCTGCCATTGGCTGCCAGAGCGCTTCCCGCATTGAAACCGAACCAGCCGAACCAGAGGAGACCGGCACCCAGCAGCGTCAGAGTCAGGTTGTGGGGGAGGATCGCCTCCTGGAGAAACCCTTTTCGTTTCCCCAGCAGTGCGATAGCCGCGAGGGCCGAGACCCCCGACGAAATGTGCACCACCGTCCCGCCGGCAAAGTCGAGGGCCCCCATGTTCAGAAGCCATCCCCCTTCGCCCCAGACCCAGTGGGCAATGGGATCGTAGACCAGGGTGCCCCACAGAAGAATAAAAACAAGGTAGGTGGAAAATTTCATTCGCTCGGCGATAGCGCCGCTGATGAGGGCCGGCGTAATCATGGCAAACATCCCCTGGAACATGACGAAGACATAGGTCGGGATGGTGCCGGAGACCGAGTCGGGGCCGATGCCGTTGAGGAACATATGTTTCAGGCCGCCCACAAAGTGCCCCACATCAGGACCGAAGGCCAGGGTGTAACCGATGACGACCCACTGAACACCCATGACCGCCATAGCCGCAAAACTGTGCATCATGGAGGAAAGGACATTCTTCTTGCGCACCATGCCCCCGTAAAAGAGGGCCAGTCCCGGAATCATCAACAGCACCAGCGCCGTTGAGACGAGCATCCAGGCCGTATCACCGGCGCTGATCTGAGATGCAGCCTCTTCCGCCGCAGCGAGAGGGCTGCACCAGCCAAGCAGCATAAACACTGTAAGAGACAATCGGCTCATCAATATTCTCCTTCTACAGGTCAAAGTTAACGATTCAGGATGCCTGTAGAGCAAGGGTTGTGCCAATTCATTTTTCAGACGTGACGCAGCCCTTCACGGAGTTTAAGTCATTGAATTGTTTGTTATTTATTTTTTGATTCAAATAGACTGGTTGGCGCAGCTTTTTCGGAATCGCAGCCCAAAAAAAAGGCACATGCCTAAACTTTGTGCAAAAAAAGGGGGGGCAAACCAGGTGGAAAAGAGAGGGAGGAAAAGGGGCTAGAAAAGCGTATCCAGAGCAATCAGCGCCATAACGACCATGGCATACCGGTTGATCTCCTTGAATGAAAGAGGGGCAGTCAGATGAAAAGCATCGTGGCGAAACATGGCCGCGCCGGTCCAGACGAGCCGCCCGGCGGCACAGATCAGGGCGAGGCGTACCGGCGTCGAATCGGCTGATCCGAACAGGGGGAGCAATAGGCAGCAGACTGCGGTGGCCAGCATCCAGATGAAGGTGATCCGTTTGAGTTGGGCACGGGAAAAGGTCGAGGTGAGCGCCGGTAGACCCGCCCGCTCATAGTCGGATCCGTTGTTGACGAGAAAGAGCCAGAAGTGGGGAACCTGCCAGATAAAGAAGAAAAGGGCGATGGCCCCGATCTGACGATCGAACCCCCCGCCGCCTCCCAGAATCCAGCCGATGACCGGCGGCAGCGCACCGACTAAGGCACCGGGTACCGCGGCGAAAGGCGTCGACCTTTTGAGAAGTGTATAAACCCCGTTATACCAGGCCAGTGCTCCCAGTCCGAAGGCCGCAGCATGAATTGAGGCCAGGGCGAGAATCGTCAGTCCGACGGCGATGAGCATTACCGCCGCCGCCCACGCTCTATTCAGCGGGATGCGGCCGGCGGGCAGAGGTCTTAACCGGGTCCGTTCCATCCGGGCGTCAAGAGAGCGTTCCTGGATCTGATTCAAGACGGAAGCACCGGAGGAGAGAAAGAAGACTCCGGCCAGAGCGAGAAAGGAGGCGGCAGACCCCTCACCGGCGGCCAGCAGATATCCCATGGCCGCCGAGGCGGCAACCATCAAGGCGATCTTGAGTCTGAAGAGCTGCAGATAGGCCGACATCGCGGTCACTCAAGGGTCTTCAGATACTGGATAATGGCGTCGAACTCGCTGTCGGTGAGTAGGCCCTCCTGAGACGGCATAATTCCCGGGTAGCCGGCCACCACATCGGCGTTGGGCTTGAGAATAGACCGGCGCAAATAGTCTTCGTCGACGACAATCTCACGCTCCTTGCCGTCGGTGACGACCTGTGCCGTGCGCCCGAAGATCCCTTTGAAGGAGGGGCCCACAATTTTGGAGCCGTCGAGGCTGTGGCAGCCGAGACACCCTTTCACTTCCATCAGTTCACGACCGGCGGGCTCTTTCTTCTCGTGATCGCTCACACCCTCCCCTGTCAGCCATGCGTCAAATTTCTCTTCCGCCATCACCACCACCTTGGCCAGCATGGACGAATGGCGAACACCGCAGTACTCGGTGCAGAAGATATCGTAGGTCCCCTCTTCATCCGCCGTAAACCAGAGGAAATTCTTGACCCCCGGCACCACGTCCTTCTTGACCCGGAAGGCGGGCACATAAAAACTGTGGAGCACATCCCGGGAATAGAGGTTCAGCTTCACCGGTTTGCCGAGAGGCACAGCCAGTTCGTTGCTCGTCTTCCCGTTATCATATTCAAAGCTCCAGGACCACATCTGTCCCGTCACCTTTACTGCCATGGCGTCCGCCGGGACATTCTCCATCTCCTGATAACCGATCCACCCGTAATAGAACATGGCCATCACCAGGATCGTCGGTATCACCGTCCAGGCCACTTCCAGCAGGAAGTTCCCTTCAATGTTGGTGGGCGTCGGGTTCTTGTCCCGCCGGTATTTGATCACAAAATATACCATGAGGAAGGTGATGAGGGCGAGCATGAAGACACAGATCCAGAGGATAAACAGGAAGGCGGAGTCTACCTTTGTCGCGATCGTACTGGCTGCCTCAGAAAACATGTTTACTCTCTACCGATAGGCGATGTCAATGAATGTAAACCCGATGGCAATCGTGAGGAAGCCGACTGCCACGGTGAACATGATCAGAAAAATCGGTTTCTCATAGCGGAGGTGCATGAAATAAAGGAGCACCAGCGTTGCCTTGATGGAGGCAATCACCAGGGCGCCGAGGACACTGAACCGGCCGAGTTCAATCTTCGCCACGGCGATGGTAACCGCCGTGAGTACCAGGAGGCCCAGATAGACCGCCGTGTAGGTGCGTGCCGTCACCAGTGTGTGTTCTTTGCCCTGTTGCACTTTCTTCCCCCCGTTCAGGTTATCAGATAAAAAAGTGGAAACAGAAAGATCCAGATGATGTCCACCAGGTGCCAGTAGAGGCCCGAATTGTCTAGGATAATGAAATTATCCCGTCCCACCTTGTCTTTCGCCACATAGACCAGGACGACGGAGAGCACGATCACGCCTATCACCACATGGACACCATGGAGGCCGGTCATGGCGTAGTAAAGGCCGTAGAAGAGGTTGTCGCCATGGCTCTTGGCCGCCAGTTCCGGTGAATTGGGATAGATCCCGTGATGGATCTTCGCGGACCACTCAAAGAACTTGTTCACCAGAAAGGCCAGCCCCAGGGCAATGGTGAGCCCCAGGGATATCATGGACTTCTTCTTCTCTCCCTCCCCGATATAGGCGATGGACATAACCATGGTAAAACTGCTGGTCAGCAGGATCAGGGTGTTCACCGCACCCAACACCAGGTTGAGTTCCTTGGCAGCCTCGTGAAACTCCTGGGGATGGAGGTAGCGGTAGACGGCGTAGAGCAAAAAGAGCCCCCCGAAGAGAATCAGTTCCGTAAAGAGAAAGAGCCACATGCCGATCTTGGAACCGACATCATCCCGGTGAACAGCACCGCTCTCACTGCCTGTCTGCGTCAGATCCATGGTCTTTCTTCTCAGTCGTAGTCGTAGGCACCCCGGTCGATTGCCGGAATCTCGTCGAAGTTCTCATGGGACGGCGGAGACGGCACGCTCCATTCCAGGGTCTTCCCGCCCCAGGGGTCTGCCGGAGCCTTTGCCCCTCTTCTCAGTGCCACGAAGAGATTGGCGAACATAACGATCAATCCGGCAATCAGGATCCAGGACCCGACGGTCGCGATCATATGCCCCGTATGGAACTGGGGCAGATAGTCATAGTAGCGCCGGGGCATCCCCTGGACTCCCAGGACCAGCATGGTGAAGTAGAGCATGTTGAAACCGATAAACATGATGACGCACGCCACGGTGGCCGTCTTCCGGGAATACATGCGGCCAAACATCTTGGGATACCAGTAGTGAAGCCCGGCAAAAAAAGCAAAGGCCGTGCCGCCGAACATGACGTAGTGGAAATGGCCGACCACAAAATAGGTGTCGTGAATATGAACGTTCACCGAAAGGGCTCCCTGGATGAGGCCCGTGAGACCGCCGATGGAAAAGAGAAAAATGAAGGAGAGGGCAAAGAGCAGCGGCGGCGCGATATCGATGGAGCCTTTGTAGAGGGTCGCCACCCAGTTGAAGACCTTGATGGCGCTGGGGATGGCTACCAGAAACGTGATGAGGGAAAAGATCACGTTGGCCGTGTAGCTTTGGCCGCTGACAAACATATGGTGCCCCCAGACCAGGGATCCCAGGGCCGCGATAGCCACGCTCGAATAGGCAATCGCCTTGTAGCCGAAGATGGTTCGCCGGGCGAAAACGGGGATGATTTCGGTGATCACACCCATCCCCGGAAGAATCATGATGTAAACCGCCGGATGGGAGTAGATCCAGAAGAGGTGCTGATAGAGAATCGGATCGCCGCCCTTGGCCGGGTCAAAGATGCCGACACCGAAAAACCGTTCCAGTATCACCAGCAGCAGGGTAATCCCGATGATCGGCGTCGCCAGCACCTGAATCCAGGCCGTGGCATAGGTGGCCCACACAAAGAGGGGCATGCGGGTCCATTTCATGCCCGGGGCCCGGAGCCGGTGTATGGTGGTCACGAAGTTGAGACCGGTCAGTATGGATGAAAACCCGAGAACAAAGGCCGCAAAGACTCCGAGGGATACGTTGGTGCTGGTTCGGATGCTGTAGGGGGCATAGAATGTCCAGCCCGTGTCCGGGGGGCCTCCGCCGGTAAAGAGGGCGGTCACCGCCAGGAGTGCGCCGGCAATGTAGAGATACCAGGACATGAGATTCAATCTCGGAAAAGCCACGTCTTTCGCGCCGATGAGAATAGGAAGGAAGAAGTTCCCGAATATGGCGGGGACGCCGGGGATCACGAAAAGGAAGATCATGATCACCCCGTGAAGCGTAAACATGGCGTTGTAGGTCTGGGGCTCGACGATCGTCTTGCCGGGGGTGAGCAGTTCAAGCCGCATCGTAAAACCGAGGGCTATCCCCACGAAATAGAACGACAGAACCGACCAGAAATAGAGAAGGGCGATCCGCTTGTGGTCCGTGGTCAAGAGCCACGAGAGAACCCCGGAAAAACGCCCCTCATAATCAAGGTAGCTCAGGTGTGAATCATGAACAGCTTGCGATGCTTCGGCCATAGTCCCACCTTCGGTAAAACGCCTTCATCCCCCCCGGCTGGCACGCTCAGGAGGCAGAAGCATTTCCAGTCTTTCGTTTCAGCAGCAGGATCCCCAGAAAGCTGCCTGCCAGGATCAGTGTCACCAGCCCTGTCACCTTCAGGATGTTGAACACATAGGTACGCCCTTCGGGATCGTAGCTGAAGCAGAAGAGGAGCACGCGGCTGATGGTCGGCCCGACACGCCCCTCCGACGCCTCCGCGAGGGCCATCTTGACGTCAAAGGGGAGATAGGTCACGCCGTAGAGGTACCGGGTAATTTTGCCTTCCGGTGAAAGGACGATCAGCAGCGAAGGATGTTCAAAGGCATCTCCCCGCCGCTGGAACTGAAATCCCACCGCCTCCGTCAACCGCCGAATCGACTCGGCTTCGCCCGTGAGGAACCGCCAGTCTTCTTCGGGGAAGGGCTGGTTGATCGCCTTGAGATAATTCTTCTTCCTCTGGGCCGCAACGACCGGCTTGTCGGTTTCGTCAAAGCTGACGGTCAGAACCGAGTAGTCACCCCGGGAGTCGGCGCCCATCCGTGCCAGTACCTGGGCGGTACCGCTCATAATGCGGGGACAGACATTGGGGCAGGTGTAGTAAACAAGAGAAAGGATCACCGGCTTTGTGAAGAGAGATTTCAAACTGACCGGCTGATTCTGCTCATCCCGGAAGGTGATATCCAGAGGGATCGCCTGACCCAGTTTTTCGTCCACGCCCACTCCTGGGGCCGGTTCAGACTGGGCCGGATGGTGGTGATGCCCGTCCTCTGCCGGGCCCGGGGACCCGGGGTCCGTCTGTTCCTGGGCAAAGGCCGCGGCGGTGTGGGCCAGAAGAAAGAGAAAAAGGAACGAGAAAAACCGCCGGTTATTCAATCGTACTCTCCTTATGGGCGTATGGGAAAATATATAACACACTTCCCGCCGTGAGTAAAATTCTATTCCCGGGGGTCCAACCGCCCTGGGGCGAAGAACCGGTCCGTCAGGCCAGGCCCCCCATGTCCCTGAGTGTCACACCCCCCAGCTCAGAGATGGTCCAGATCAAGGCGTCTTCGCTGCGGCTGGTCCTGAGACTCATCGAGGGCGTTGGAATCAAGATCAAAGAAGCTGACATCCTCGGCGCTCTTCACCCCGGCGTACTCATCGGGCTCACGCCCTCTCCGGAAACATTCAAAATAGGTTTCCTGATCGGGAGATCCCGGGAGGAGACCGGTCTCTTTATCCACCTTGACAAACACAATGTCCTCGGGCACCGGGAAGGGGCGCTTGTCGAAACGGGCTGCTGCCTTTTCCATAAAGGATAGCCAGATGGGTGCGGCGGCCTTGGAGCCGGCTTCCGATTTACCGAGAGGGCGCATATCATCATAACCGACCCAGACGCCGGCAACCAGGTCGGGAACAAAACCGAGATACAAAGCGTCGAGATAGTTGTTGGTCGTGCCCGTCTTGCCCGCCGACGGACGTCCCAGTTTGAGCATGATCCGCCCCGTGCCGTACTTGACCACATCTTCCATCATGCTGGTAACAACAAAGGCGACTTCCGGATCGATCACCTGCGCCACAGCTGGGCTGTGCTCTTCAATGACATTGCCGTCATAATCGAGGATCTTCTCAACAAAATAAGGTTCCGCACGCTGCCCGGCCTGGGCGAAGACACCGAAAGCCGACGTCAACTCTTCCAGCGTGACCACCGACGACCCCAGGGCCAGTGAGTAATCCTTGGTGAGGGGACTGGTGATGCCGAGTCTTCGGGCAAAGTCGGTGACACTCTCGAGGCCGATTTTCTGCAGAAGCTTGATAGTCACCACGTTCCTCGACTGGGCGAGGGCTACCCGTAATCGCGTCGGCCCGTAAAACCGCTCGCTGTAATTCGCGGGTTTCCATTTCTCGTCCACGTCGGCCTCTTCGAAAATCACCGGCGTGTCGATAATCACCGACGCCGGGGTAAATCCCTTTTCCATGGCCGCACCATAGATGATCGGTTTGAAGGCCGAACCGGGCTGCCTCTTGGCCTGCACCGTGCGGTTAAACTCGCTCTTCTCGAAGTCATAGCCGCCAACCATCGCCTTGATAGCCCCTGTCCCCGGCGCCAGGGAAATGAGGGCGCCTTGAACCTCGGGCTCCTGTTCCAGGGAAAAGACCAGCTTTTGTTTCTCCCGATCGTACTCCTTCACCTGAACCAGGATTTGGTCGCCCACCGACAGGACATCGGCCGGGACTTTCGGTTCCAGCCAGCGGATCTCGTCGGGGTTGTAACCTTTTTTCCTCTTCCCGGGAACTGCCTTCTTGGCCCAGGCCATCCCTTCGAAGGGGAGAAACCCTTTTTCACTGCGGACCCGGACGACAGCGCCTTCCTTGTTCACCTCCAGGACAGTGCCCTCCAGGATGTCATCCACGCAGATCATCGTTTCTTCGATGGTCTCCTTTGTTGACGGCAAAGCCGCTGGCTCCCCATTCAATTCTTCCGGAGAGAGACGGCCCAGGGGACCCCGGTAGCCGTGACGCTTGTCGTACTCCCGCAGTCCGACCCGAACCGATTTACTCGCGGCCGCCTGCATCTCCACGTTCAGGGTGGTGTAGACATTAAGGCCGCTGCTGTAGAGGCGGCTGCTGCCAAACTTGTTCATCAGATAGCGGCGGACATGCTCCACAAAGTAGGCGGCTTCATTACGGCATTTCTCCCGATTGTTCAGCAGCAGCTCCTCGGAGCCGGCCGATTCCTTCTCCTCTGCGGTAATGAAGTGCTCGGCATACATGCGGTTCAGCACGAGAGACCGCCGCATTCTGGCGCTTTCGGGATGTTTGAAGGGGTCGTAGTGGCTGGGAGACTTAGGGAGCGCCGCCAGGACCGCCATCTCCCCAAGAGTCAACTCGCCCACGTGTTTACCGAAGTAGGTGTCCGCCGCCGCCTCTACGCCGTAGGCGCCGGCCCCGAAGTAGATCTGGTTCAGGTAGAGTTCCAGAATCTCTTCCTTCGTGAAGCGCTTCTCGATCTCCAGGGCGAGGAGCACTTCTCTGATCTTCCGGGGAATCGTTCTTTCAGGCGTCAAAAAGAGAGTCTTGGCCAGTTGCTGGGTAATGGTACTCCCCCCCTGGGTAATCTGCTGAGCCCGGAAGTTTTCCCAGAAAGCCCGGGAAATACCCTGGAAGTCGACGCCGTTGTGGTGGTAGAAGCGGGCGTCTTCGATGGAGAGAAAGGCCTCGATCAGGGGCTCGGGAATTTCGGAAAAAGGGAGCAGAATCCTTTTTTCAATGAAGAAGGTCCCCGCGATTTCCCCGGCATCATCGTAGACCTTGGTGATGAGACTCGGTCTGTAGTCCTCCAGCAAAGACACGTCGGGTAGATTTTTCTTGTACTTGAGATAGTAGTTGAATCCCACGAGCGCCGCAACGGCAGCCGAAACCACGAGAAGGACCGCAAGTCCCCCCACAACCCAACGAAGCACTTTTCTATTCTTCCGGGGCGTCGCCCCTCGCATACTTCTCTTAGTCATAACACCGGCTCAATTTTTCCATGCCCCCCGCGGCGGGGCGATTTTCCTATTCTTTGGGTACGGCGGGTGCCGCTGCCTGACTTTCCGCCGGTTCCCCGGCGGCATCGCCCCCCGCCTGATCGCCATTGGCAATCCGGTACCCCATGATGGCCGCACCGATCAGGAGCACGAGAATGAAACCATAGAGCCAGCGTCGGCTCCGGGACGGCATGGCCGAGGGCACCCCGAGGGCATCATCCACGAAGCCCCGTCTTCCCTCCCCGCCCAAGGACTCACAGGTTCCACAGACGGGGCGCTCCCCCACTGGGACCGCTCGATCCAATCCCTTGCCGCAGGAAATACAATATTGGTAGGACGATGGCGGCGCGCTCTCCCCAGAGTCCGCCGGACTCTCACCTGACGGCCCGCCCGCAACGGCCGCCTTTTCCGCCTCCCGATTCTCGCCATTCTCCCTTTTTCGGACCAGAAGAATGGCGCCGCAACCCCGGCATTTGACCCTGATCCCCTCGGAGGTGAGGCGGCTCTCCTCTACCCGGTACTCCTTGCCGCACTTCTTGCACTGGATTCGCATGGTTTTCTCCTGGGCCCCATCATTCTATCGTCGGGGCTGGCCCCGATAGTGCAGGGAGCATGGTGCTCCGAGACGGATATCCTCTATCCCTAACCGGGCTAGTATACTGAAATCGCACAGGAAAAACAATTGAAAACCTGAACCATCGGAATGACCGCAATCATGAGCAAATTTGAGGCGCAAGGGGGATCCTGGCCCCACCTCGGACAACCCCCTGTGCCCCCGGCTCCTCCACCCAAAAGAGCACGGGAGGCTAGGAATCGGCCCCTATTCATGATATAAATCTGCCATGGATCAAATAGAAAAACTCGGCCAGCTTTTTCTCTTCGGTTTTGCGGGGTTGGAACCGGACGAGCGGATTCTACGCATGATCCGGGACTTCGGCCTCGGCGGGGTCATACTCTTCTCCCGGAACATCGGGGATCCCCTGCAGACGGCGAAACTGGTGGAGCAGCTGCAGGCAGAAGCCGAAATCCCCCTCTTTATCGGAATCGACCAGGAGGGGGGGCGAGTCTGCCGCCTCACCGACCATTTCACCCGGTTCGCCGGCAGCAGGGCACTGGGAAAGGCCGGCTCTTTCGACCTGGCCCGGGACTTCGGCCAGGCCACAGGAGAAGAATTGTCGGCTGTGGGGGTCAATCTCGATTTCGCCCCCGTCCTGGATGTGGACTCAAACCCCCAAAATCCCATCATCGGCAGCCGCTCCTTCGGGGAAGATCCTGAACTGGTGGGGCGGCTCGGCTGTGCCGTCATCCAGGGGCTGGAAGAAAAGGG
>CAYUBU010000189.1:0-4601 GCA_964443105.1 uncultured Nitrospirota bacterium | reverse complement strand
GCGCCCGAGCGCCGGTCATCTTTTTGGCGTTTACCTGGAGGCGTTTTTCGTAGTTGAGGAAACCGATCTTGAAAAGCCCTATGAAATTCAGGCCGAATATGACCAGCACGATCCCGGCGAGCTTTCTCAAGAGATCCATGTGTCCCGAGATGAGCCGTCCGAAAACCGTCGCCGAAGCACCGAGCAGGACAAAGACCATGGAGAATCCCGCCACAAAGAGAAGGGAGCTGATGAAAACACTCGGGATAAACCGGGCTCCGCTCTCACGGTTGCTCAGTTCTTCCACCGAGACTTCCGACATAAAGGAAATATAGGCTGGCACCAGGGGAAGTACGCAGGGCGATATGAAGCTTAGAAAGCCGCCGAAGAAGGCAAACACAAACTGATCCATGGGCATCTCCCTAACCTACTGCTGCTGACGAGTCGGGACCCCGGGGAAGGTGGCCGCCACATCCAGCATGCCGGCTTTGGCCAATTCATCGGCCGTCAGCCAGCGAAAACGGAGCCTCGACGGCTGCAGGAGTCTTTCCGGCTGCTCACTCAGCGGCCTCTGGGTTTCATCATAGACCGCCCTGTAGAGTTCGCTGCCGTCCTTCACCCTGAACATGGTGATGCGAAAGGAGACGGAAGAAGGGTTGACCACCGCGTAATCTCCTCCTTCGCGCTCGCTTATTCTGAGGATCTCGCCAGCCACAACAGCGTCGACACCCAGGTCTCTCCCGAGGCCGAGGATGAAATCGACGTCATTAAAGAAGTCGTGACGCCCATGCTCCAGTTGAAACCGACTGTAAACCATTTCAATGGGAACGAGATCCAGGGAAGTAACACCCGACAGCCCCCCGTAGAGATAGGTGGCCAGCCGCTCACCGGCCTTGGAAAAATCTTTGTGCTCCCCCATGGCAATCCCGCAGAAGGAGCAGAGCCCGTCAGCGGTAGACACCGCTTTTTCACTCAGCGGCGGTGACGCGAAGGGGAGGATGGCCACTGTACGAAAAGGTGTCTTTTGCAGCTCTGGAGAACGCCAGACCTGGAGATTATGGCGAAGGTGCACGTCACCCACTAGTTCACGGCCCGTAAGACAGCCGGAAAGGAAAATAACGACCAGGACCGCTGAGAACACCTGGTACCAAACCGGACGACATAACATACGTTTCATCCTCTACCTGCCCGCGGGCAAAATTCTTTAAACGAAATGAACGGCCCTCATAGTATCACAAACACCCTGTATGTCAACGATCGAAGAGGGACCGCAAACGTCAGAATCCGTAATCTTTCCACCGTGACGTCACAAACTGCCGAATCTCCTCGCTCATGACAATGTCGTCGGGCCACTCACGGAGGTGTCCCTCGGACGGCCACTTCTTGGTGGCGTCGATCCCGATCTTGGCCCCATATTTGGAGAGAGGCGATGAGTGATCCAGCGCATCCAGCGGGCCTTCCACCACCTCGATATCCCGTTTCCAGTCCACGTTGTTCCCGAGACGCCAGAGGACCTCCCCATTGTCCTGCACATTGACATGGGCATCGACGATAACGATCATTTTGGTAAACATCATCTGCCCCGTTCCCCAGATCGCGTGCATTACCTTGCGGGCATGCCCGGGGTATCGTTTGTCGATAGCGAGAAAGGCGATGTTGTGAAAGATCCCTTCCAGGGGGAGATTCATGTCCACCACCTCAGGCATCTGTTTCTTGAGTAGAGGCAGAAAAATCCGTTCCGTGGCCTTGCCAAGGAAACAGTCTTCCATCGGAGGCTTCCCAACGATGGTGGTCGGGTAGAGCGGTTCCCGCCTTCGGGTGATGCAGGTGATATGAAATACGGGATATTCCTCAGCCAGCGAATAATAGCCCGTATGATCGCCGAATGGCCCCTCGATACGGGACTCATCGGGATCCACGTAGCCTTCCAGAATGATCTCAGCCTGTGCAGGAACCATAAGATCAACCGTCTCACAGCGAATCATCTCAACCGGCGCCCCCCGGAGGAAGCCGGCGAAGAGCATCTCGTCGAAATCGTCGGGCAGAGGCGCCGTGGCCGAGTAGATTACCGCGGGATCGGCCCCCAGAGCCACCGCTACAGGCAGGCGCTCCTTCTTTCGTCCCGATTCACGGAAATGCCGGGATCCATGCTTATGAATGTGCCAATGCATCCCCGTGGTTGTCTCATCATAAACGTGCATTCTGTACATGCCGCAATTCGGTGTTCCCGTGTTCGGATTCCGGGTGAAGACCAGGGGCAGCGTAATAAAGGGACCGCCGTCCTGAGGCCAACATTTGATGATGGGCAGGGAATCAAGGGAGGGATTGTCTTTCTCAATGACTTCCTTGACGGGACCGTTCTTGACTATCTTGGGGATGAAGTTGGCCAGTTTCTTGAGCTTGGGCAGCTGCTTGAGCTTACCCATCAGATTGGTCGGAATTTCCGGTTCGATGATCTCCAGAATCTGCCGGCCGATCTCCTCGAGAGAGTCAACTTCCAGAGCCAGGCAGATGCGCTCCCAGCTGCCGAAGGCGTTGATCAACAGGGGGTAGGGAGAGCCTTTGACCTTTTCGAACAGTAGAGCAGGCCCTTCTGCCTTGGAAATACGGTCCGTAATTTCCGTAATTTCCAGGTCGGGATCGACTTCCACCGTGATTCGCTTTAAGAAGCCCCGCTTTTCCAGAACACGAACAAAGTCCCTTAAATCCTTGTATGCCATCTTTCTGAACCCTTTTTGCGTGAGTGCCGCGGGTGTGTTGCGGGAAATCCTGTCTACGTGCCGACGCTTCGGGATGAATAATCCTGGAGCCGCTGAGAGGAATCGAACCTCCAACCTACTGATTACGAATCAGTTGCTCTACCATTGAGCTACAGCGGCGTAAATCAGCAATAGATCCTACAAATCGGAGTGAATTTTTATCATTTTTTGACTTTGCGGTCAAGAGCATTCGTGCCTGCAGCGCCGGGTCCCGGCACGCCCGGCCTGTCGTTACCCCTCCCCTTCCCGGGGAAATACCATGGCCCTTCCCTTCTTCATGAAATGCCTCATCAGACAGAGCTCCCGGGCTGTTTGACAACCCTTCCCTGTCAATCTATAGTAAGCGAACAATGCGCTTGTCCAGACTTTGCCCCGGGCTCACACTTTATGGACGTCATCACCACCCACGTCAATGCCGATTTCGACTGCCTCGCCTCCATGGTGGCGGCCAAGAAATTCTACCCCGACGCCCTGCTCGTCTTTCCGGGCTCCCAGGAACAGAGTCTGAGGCAGTTCTTCCTCAATGCCGCGTCCTATACACTGAAGTTTGAACGGCTCAAGAATGTCGACCTTGAGGAGATCACCCGGCTGATCCTGGTCGACACGAGCACCCGATCCCGCATCGGCCCCTTTGCCGAACTGATCGGGAAGCCGGGGCTGACCATCCATATATACGATCACCATCCCGGAACGGTGAGCGACATCCCCGCGGATCACGCGGTGATTCTGGAGCGGGGTTCAACCACCACCATCTTCGTGGAGATGCTTCGGGAAAAAGGTATCGCCCTGACTGCCGTTGAGGCGACGATCCTGGCTCTCGGCATATATGAGGATACGGGCTCCCTGCTTTTTGCCTCAACCCGCAAGGAAGATCTGGAGGCAGCCGCCTATCTTCTCTCTCAAGGGGCTGACCTGAATCTGGTCGCCGACTATATCACCCGGGAATTGACCGCCGAACAGATATCCCTGCTGAACGACCTCATCCATTCTGCCACCAGCTACGGCGTCAAGGGAATCCACGTGGTGATCGCGACATCTTCCACTGAGAAGTACATCGGGGATCTCGCGGTGATTGTCCATAAACTCCGGGACATGGAAAACATGAATGTGCTTTTCGTCATCGCCCGTATGGAAGACCGGATTTACGTCATCGCCCGTTCCAGAATCCCCGAAGTCAATGTGGGGGTCATACTCTCGGACATGGGGGGCGGCGGCCACCCCACGGCGGCCTCCGGAACGATCCGTGGAAAGACACTCTACCAGGTACAGGAAGAGCTTCTGAGGGATCTTAGAAAGCATATCCTTCCCAGGCGGCGGACACGGGAAATCATGACGTCCCATGTGGTGACCATCGCCTCAGAAAAAAGTCTCGTTGAAGCGTCTGACATGATGACCCGCTACAACATCAACGCCTTACCTGTGGTCGACGACGGGCTGTACGCTGGCGTCGTAACACGGGAGATTGTGCAAAAAGGGATTTTTCACAACCTCACCGACGCCACTGTCGGGGAATTCATGAGCACCGACTTTGAGACGGCAGCACCGGAAACATCCCTCTTCACCATTGAGAAAATCATGATTGAAAAGAACCAGCGCCTCATGCCGGTCATCGAGGATGGCCGTTTGGTTGGGGCCGTCAGCCGGACCGACCTGCTCAAAGCCCTTCATGACGACATCCGCAACCAACCCCGATTACTCCACGACTTCGGCGACGAGGACGAGTATCTTTTCAGCAAGAACCTTCGCAAATACATGGAGGAACGCCTCCCCTCCGATTTGATCAAACTCCTCCGGACCGTTGGAGAGGCGGCCGATACCCTCTCCTTTTCAGCTTATGTGGTGGGCGGTTTCGTTCGGGACCTG
>CAYUBU010000188.1:0-2967 GCA_964443105.1 uncultured Nitrospirota bacterium | reverse complement strand
TATCATCGGTGCCGGCCCCGCGGGTATCTTTGCCGCTTTGACCCTGCTCGATGCCGGTGTTGAAGATGTGCTCCTCCTCGACCGGGGGAGCGATATCGATAAGCGGCGCTGCCCGGCCCGGGATAACAACGGCCAGTGTATCCATTGCACCCCCTGCGCGATTCTCACCGGATGGGGCGGGGCCGGAGCGTTCAGCGACGGCAAACTGACTTTGACGACGGAGGTGGGCGGGTTCCTCGGTGAACTGGTGCCCAAAGCCGAACTGGAGGCCCTGATTGAGGCGGCGGATCGCCGTTATCTCGAGTACGGGGCGCCTGACAAGGTCCATGGCGGCTCCACGGCGGCCACCCGGCGGCTCAAGGCGAGGGCCAAAAAGGCCGAAATGGAGCTCATCGAGATGGCGGTCCGCCACCTCGGTACGGAGAACTGCTTCAAAATACTCAGGAATATCCGCAACGATCTGGAAGGACGGATCGCCATCCGGACGGACATGCTGGTGAGCCGGATTCAGGTGGAAGACGGCGTGGTGCGGGGTGTGGAGACGGAGAGCGGCGAGTTTCTTCCCGCCCGGTTTGTCATCTCCGCCCCCGGGCGGATCGGCTCCGACTGGATGCGGGAAGAATCGAGGCGCCTCGGCCTGGAAGCGATTCCCAGCCCCGTCGATATCGGTCTTCGGGTGGAGCTTCCCGCCGCGGTCCTGGATGCGGTCACGGCTGCCACTTATGAATCGAAACTGATCTATTATTCCCGGACCTTCGATGACAAGGTCCGCACCTTCTGTATGAATCCCTATGGCGAGGTGGTGACCGAGTTTTCCGGCGACATCGTCACGGTCAACGGCCACTCCTACGCCGACCAGAAGACGGAGAACACCAACTTCGCCCTTCTCGTCTCCACGACCTTTACGGAGCCCTTCGACAATCCCATCGCCTATGGCTGCTATATCAGCCATCTGGCCAATCTGCTGGGGAAGGGGGTTATCGTGCAGCGGCTGGGCGACCTGCTGAGCGGCCGCCGGTCGACGCCGGCCCGGATCGCCCACTCGTCGGTCCACCCCACCCTGGAAGGGGCCACGCCCGGCGATCTGAGCTTCGTTCTCCCTTACCGCTATATCAAGGACATCACCGAGATGCTGGAGGCCCTGGACCAGATAGCCCCGGGGGTCAATTCGCGCCACACTCTGCTATACGGCGTGGAGGTGAAATTCTATTCCCACCGGATCAAGGTGAACCGACATATGGAGAGCAAGGTGAAAAACCTCTTTGTGGTGGGCGACGGCGCCGGTGTGACCCGGGGGCTCATTCAGGCCTCGGTGAGCGGCATGCTAGCCGGGGAGGCCATCGGACGGAAACTCAAGAAGAAAAAGGCCCCCGCCACCTCTCATCCGGTGACGTGAAAAAGAGCCTCCATTCCCTGGCGCAAACCCTCCCGATAGGTGAGGCTCCCGAAGCCGATCGTCGGTTCCCCGCCGGTTCGTTCATCAGAGACCACCATCAGGGCGGAAAAAAGAATCTTGTGGAAGCGGCAAACCGTGGCCATGGCGGTGAATTCCATGTCCACGGCCATCGCCCCGGCCTTCCGAAACCGGTCGATCTTCTCAGTTGTCTCGCGGTAGGGGGCATCGGTGGTCCATATCAGCCCTTCCCGGGGCTTGAGCCCGATGCGGCGGGACTCGCCGACGAGCCGGTTGCTCAACTTCCGATCGGGTGCGGGGATTTCCCCGGCGCTGTAAAGCTTTGACGTTCCTTCCTCGCTGAGCCCGCCGGTGGGGATGAAGAGATCCCCCACCCGAAGATTCGACATCAGGGAACCGCACACAGAGAAGAGGACGATCCGGGTCACCGCCTCCCGGGCCAGCCGTTCTACCAGAAGGGCCGCGGCCGGCGCACCGAGTGCCGGGCCGACGATGGCAACGCCATGGGCCGATTCGGGCAAAAGGCTATAGCGGAAAAGATCAATCCGTCCGTCCTTTCCGGAGCAGCTTCCAGCGCGCCTGAGGGCGCGGTAGATCGGATCGGTGGGGGCAACGATAACGGTTTCTGCCAGCTTTCTGGTGTCGTCCGAGGCCATGAAAAACCCTTGTCAATGAAATGGGGATCTGCGAGAATGATGAGCCCGGAGATTGCATAAGTGATCGTCATGAGAGCCCGTAGAAGGAACATAGACAAGGCGCAGCGAATTGTCTGGCTGAAGACATATTGAAATATTTCGAAGTCAGGAAATTCGCTGCAACGCCGGATATGGCCGCTTATACGGTCTCGTAATAGATTTACTTATGCAATCTCCTGGCTAGTCAAAGAATAGGGGAAAAAAGGACGATTGTCAATCTGGAGTGCAGGGATGGTTCTTGAGAACGGCGGGCCCCGCTTTTTACAGGTGGCGTTCCGCCAAATCGATCTGAACGACCGGCTTTTTGCCTTCGCATTTCCCGAGGAACCGGACGACAACTTTATTGCGGGGATCCGGGAATACGGGATCATGGTGCCCCCGGTGCTGCAGGAAAGGGAAGCCGGCGGTTTCCGTGTCGTTTCGGGACACCGGCGGCTGGCCGGGGCAGTGAAAGCCGGGCTTGCGGTAGTTTCCTGCCGGGTGATGGGGTGCGAAATCGACGACAAGGCGCTCTTTCTCCGGCAGGTTCGGGACAATGTCCTGACCCGTCCGGTGAACGATCTGGAGCGGGCCCGTTGTCTTGACCGACTCGTCTCCCGGTTCCAGGCCGAAGATGCGGAGATCACCGAGGTTATGGGTCTGCTCGGGCTGGCATCGGGACGGCGGATTCGGGAGCAGGTCCTGCGACTGGTGGGGCTCAGCGCCGATCTTGCCCGCTACGTGGTGGATCATGGCATTCCGATCCGGGTGAGCTCCCGGATTGCCGGCTATGGCCCCGGCGATCAAAGCGCGGTTGCAGCCCTTCTCCGGGAGGTGAAGCTCGGGGGCAATGGACTCAAGGTGGTGCTCGATCTTGTG
>CAYUBU010000187.1:0-2645 GCA_964443105.1 uncultured Nitrospirota bacterium | reverse complement strand
CGGGCCTGGCCGATGGATCGATCCTCTTCAGAGATCTCCACCTGGCTGTATGATTCATCCTTTCTGACCTTACGTTCGGGGGGTTCCTGCTTCGCCTCCGCCTTCACTTTATATTCCTCCTGTTTCGACTATATTGTCTTTCATGAAATTCCTGTAAGCTCCGCCCGCCCAAATGCGGGCCAGTGTCAGTCTTAACTGTCCATGAGGGTAACCGTCACCTCGTCAATACCTGTCCTCAGTGATTGGTGAACAGCTTCCAGTCTGTCCGAAGCTGCGACGATCCTGCAAAGAAAACCCCCTGCATTAAGGGCGACCCCGCCTCCCACATGGTCTTCAACAGCGTATCCCTGGTCAACACCGCTCCCCTTCACAACGCTGGAAAACAGGTCTCTCTCCCGGGTTTTCGAATCAACGTCGCATGTGACAAGGACATCCGTTTCTGTTTTGTAGTTGAATGTTCCCCAGCTGATGCGACCACCCGCAGCATCCATTTCCTGGACCCCCTCAGGAAGCCCTTTCCCCGTGGCAGCGTAGAACTCCAACTCCGGGAAGAAGGGGTGTCCGGGCAGGCTGTGGCTCATGGTCAGGGTTGTCTCCATGGTGGTACCCTGCTTTCTGGCGTTGATCTCGATAAAGAGGACCTCCCCGTTGTAGTCGACGATATAATCGCACCCGAAAGCTCCCCGGTAGCCCTCACCGCCAAGATACAGGCCGATAGTCCTGGTCATCTCCCCAAGTTCCTGAACAGTTTCAGGCCCATGGACAGTGGGGTATGTCGATCCTCTGAACCGGGTTCCATCCACGTTCTGATCAGCTACCGAAGCGATATAGACTTCATCCTCTCCGGCAACCAGTCCTAGTACGGTGGGGTCGTGAGAGTGTTCGACAAACCTGGTCACCAGCAGTTTCTCATCCGGGTCCGGAAAGCGATCCCGGATCTCCTGCATTGAACCGGCGATAATCGAGTGGGAACCAGCTGCGCTGTACTCACCTGAGACAAAAACCTTGCCTCCCGCGTTCAGGTAGATCCCGGCCGTGTCTATGGCATCTGCCAGTGTGGAACATCCCTTTCCCGACGGCACAGGAATCCCCAGCGCCAAAGCCATCTGATACTGGGTGATCTTGTTGTTAAAGACGTTGGCCAGTCGGGGATCGGGACCGATGAGTTTAATCCTGCTGTCGTCCGTCAGGCCCAATTCACACCTTGATTCGAACACGTTGATGAACAGTTCGCCCTGATTGCCCAGAATCTCATCAGCGAGATTGGTGACATCCCTGCTGCCGCTCACCTCTTCGGCGAATTTACCCGCAGGAATCCTTACATTGTGTCTTCTCCCCGTCCGCTGAAATATCTGCTCGGCCTCGGAGTTGACCACCATTATATTTTCATGGGGATATTGAGCGAGAACGTCTGGAACAATACCGATAAATTCAACAGGTTTTCCGTGTAACTTCTGGAAAGGTCTGAGCATGAAGTGATTCAGACCCAAAGCTTTAACTTCACCGACGTACAGGAAATAGTATGTATTAGGGTCGATCTCTATGTTCTTCAGAGGCTGGTTATCCATTTCTCTGTTACGACGGTTTCTCTGCCACATGTTTTTCCGAGGACATCTCTATTTTGCCGGTTCTGGAGGGACAAGGAGGATCGGAACAGTCACCCTCCGGAGAATCTTGCGGGCCACACTTCCTATAAAAGTGTGTTCGGTCATCCCTTTAGTGTGAGTTCCCATAACCAGCATATCGGCCTTGAGCGTTTTGACCATGTTGAGGATCTCCAGCTCGGGATCTCCCTCGTAAACATGGATCCGTTCTATCCTGTCGACACTTTCCCCGATATCGCCTCCCCTCACCGTCTCCTTTATATTGTCTATCTCCCCTCTGATGGCTGCCACCGTCTCCTCTTTGTGTTCCTCGATAAGCTGATGGAATTTTTCTTCCCCCATGAAGGACACGATGGGCACGGCCATTGATGCATCGTAGCTGGGAATGATGTGAAGGAGGTGAAGCTGGGCGTCGTGTGCGGCGGCCTCCCGAACAGCGCCCATTACGATACGGTCCGTGTTGGGTGAAAGTGCAATAGCACAGATAATCGTTTTTATTTTTGAGGACATTTTAGTTCTCCGGTCTTCCGGTTCCTGACAAATTTATTACCATCAGGCCGCCTGGGCCTCCACGGCTTTAGGTCTCCTGCGGAACTGATTAAGTGAAAGCAGAGCAAAGATAACTATTCCTAAGAAATACATAACCAGTTTATTGTCGATCCCCACCCATGAGGCAGTGTATCCAGGCTGCATCGTGAAAAGGGCTACAACGATGAATATAGGGATCTCGTACCACCTGTTCTTGGCCATGTACCATCCCTGCATGGCTGAGGCGAAAGCAAAGTTGCCGATGCAAGCCATGGCGAAGATCAGTAAAGCCTCTCCCCAACTGTCGATCCCGTGAAGGATAAGGTCATGGTTGAACAGAAACATGAAAGCGATCATGGCCGTTCTTATATCGTAGAAAAACGCCTGGATCCCCGTGGGTATGGGGGGCGACTTGGCAATGGCCGCGGCAGCGTAGGCCGCCAGTCCGACAGGCGGTGTATCGTCAGCCAGGATTCCGAAATAGAAGCAGAACAGATGCGCCGCCATGAGCGG
>CAYUBU010000186.1:0-6611 GCA_964443105.1 uncultured Nitrospirota bacterium | reverse complement strand
AGAAAATCTTCTGTAACGCCGCATGCGGCAGGCTATCCGGCCTCGTAATAGATTGACTCATGCAATTTCCGGGCTCAACAGGGGGGTATTATGATTATCGTCATGCAGGCCAAGGCCACTGAAGAACAGCTGAAAAAAGTCGTGAAGAAAATCGAGGAACTGGGGTATAAGCCCCACGTCATGTACGGCGTTGAGCGAAACGTGATCGGCGCCATCGGTGATGAACGGAGGAAAGCGGAACTCCAGGTCATCGAAACCATGGCCGGCGTCGATTCAGTCATGCCGATTCTGCAGCCCTATAAACTGGCAAGTCTTGAAGGGAAGAAAGAGCGGACCGTGATCCGCGTCATGGACGCTTCCATCGGCGGAGAGGAACTCATGGTCATTGCCGGACCCTGTTCCGTGGAAAATGAAGACCAGATCCTGGAAACGGCCCGAGCCGTCAAAGAGGCGGGCGCCAGCGTGTTTCGGGGCGGCGCCTTCAAACCCCGGACATCGCCCTATTCGTTCCAGGGGATGGGAGAAGAGGGCCTCAAACTGCTGCAGTCGGCCAGAGAAGCAACGGGTCTTCCAATTATTACGGAAGTTCTGAACCCGAGAGACCTGGACCTGGTCGTCCGGTACGCTGATATTCTTCAGATCGGCGCCAGGAACATTCAAAATTTCTCTTTGCTCAAAGAAGTGGGGCAAACGAAGAAACCGGTCTTGCTGAAACGGGGCATGGCGACAACGATCAAAGAATTCCTCATGTCCGCCGAGTACATTCTGTCCGAAGGAAACAACGATGTCATTCTCTGCGAACGGGGCATCAGAACCTTTGAAACGGCCACCCGGAATACCCTGGACCTCAGCTGTATCCCCGTCATCAAAAGGATGAGTCACCTGCCCATTCTCATCGATCCCAGTCATGCCGTGGGCACCTGGCATTATGTGGCCTCCATGGCCCGGGCCGCCGTCGCCGCGGGGGCTGATGGTCTGATGATCGAGGTCCATCCCAATCCGGAGGAAGCCCTCTGTGACGGCGGACAATCGTTGAAACCCAACCGTTTTGAACATCTCCTCAAGACCATCGCACCCATCGCCGCGGCTGTGGGCAAGAAGATGCCCCAAGCCGGCAATTAACCCGGATATGCAGAGAGCATGGCTCGCCTTTTTTCGTTGATGGTGCTTCCGGTCCAGTGATATAATAGCGTCAGCAGTGGATAATAAGGGAGGGACCCCACCGGGGGCCATCCCCGGACCAACGGAGGGAACCATGATCGGCGGCGCCATCGCTCAGGATGAACGCTACTGTGTGAAAAAGTTTTACATCGCCGCCGATTACGGGCTGATCTCCCGCGGGCTGCGCACGTTGCCGTCAGCCGGTTCATTTGACCGTGCCGGCCGCCAGCAGCATCTGTCGGTACTTCACAACATCGGGTTTGGAGGGGCCTGTCTCTGCATCGGGCATCAGGATCTCGATCTGGGAAGAAAGATCGCGCTCCGGATTCTCCTCGATCCGCCATTTGCCGCAAACGCCGGGCATCCCATGCTTTTCATGGCCCAGGTCATCTGGCTACTGGAGTCGCCGGAGTGTCGAAAGGTGGGACTTCAGTTCATCGCCGTACCTTCCGACTTTAATGATTTGATGACCCGTGTCTGTGCCGTGGCCGAGCCTTGCCAACCCTGATCTGAGGCGCCTCCTCTACCCCTCGTTACCGCCCTCACTTTCCTCCTCCTCTTCGTCATCGTGGTGCTGCTCAAGTTTCTCATGCATCTCCATGAGTACCGTCTGGACTCTCCCGTTCACTGTGTCCGGCGGGAACTCGCTCTCTTCGTCTTCAACCCCCGCGTCCATACCGGTCAGCAATTCCAGAGCCTCATCCACATGGGATACCTGGTACAAATGGAACTGACCTTTTTCGACGGCCTCCACAATTTCACGGGGCAGGCAAAGGTGCCTCACATTCTGATGGGGAACAATAACCCCCTGCTCACCGGAGAGACCCCTGTTCCTGCAGGTCTGAAAGAACCCCTCAATTTTCTCATTGACACCGCCGATGGGCTGGATCTCTCCATGCTGGTTGATGGAGCCGGTAATCGCCAGATTCTGTCTCACGGGAACCCCTGTGAGGCTCGAAACCAGGGCGACCAGCTCTGCCGCGGAAGCGCTGTCCCCGTCCACTTCGCCGTAAGACTGCTCAAAAGCGAGACTGGCGGAGAGGGAGAGACTATGTTCCTGCGCGTAACGACCGCCGAGATAATTACCCAGAATCATGACACCCTTGCTGTGGGTCTTGCCCGACAGTTCCGATTCCCTTTCCACATTGACCACCCCTTTACGGCCCAGATAGGTCCGTGAAGTAATCCGGGTCGGCTTGCCGAAAGCATAGTCCCCCGTGGCATAGACCACGAGACCATTGACCTGACCGACTTTCTCTTTGTCCACATCCAGCATGAGCACCTGCTCGTCGATTTCGTCCTGAATCTGTTCCTCAACCAGATTGCTCCGGTAGATCTTGGCCTCCCACGCTTTTTGCACATGCCCGGCGGTGACCACGTGGGCACCTTCCTCACTGGACCAAAACGCGGCCTCCCGGATGAGATTGGCCACTTCGTTGAAACGGAGGGACAGCCGATCTTTGTGCTCCACCATGCGGGAAATCAGAACCATCAGTTCCCCAATGGCCTCGCGGTCAAAATGGTTCAGCTGTTCATCCCGGCAGATCTTGGCGGTAAACTGCACATATTTAACGACCTCCTCTTCGGTCCGACGGGTACGGGTGTTAAAGTCGGCTTTCACCTTGAAGAGCTTGGGGAAGTCTTCATCATAATACTGGAGAAGCGAATAGATATCGGGGTTCCCGATAATAACCACCTTGAGGTCCACGGGGATCGGTTCGGGCTTCATGCCGATGGTCGAGACGATGCCGTAGAGTTCCCCTACGTCCTCCACAACCAGCTCTTTGTTTTCAAGGGCCTTTTTCAGTGCCTCCCAGGAGAAGGGATGGGTGAGCAGATCGAGAATGTGAACGATGAGATACCCGCCATTGGCTTTGAGGATGGAGCCGGCACGCAGCAGCGTGAAATCGGTTTGCAGGGTGCCGAACTTGGCCCGTTTCTCGACTCGACCCACCAGATTCACGTGGATCGGATGGGTCTCCTCGATCACCGGAGCACCCCGGGTCTCCCGGTTATCGACCAGTACGTTGACACGATATCGGATGTGTCGATGATCAGCATGGTTTTCCATATCCCCGAGGAGATTCACCACCGGCTGAGACGAAGGAAGGAAGTCCTTGAAATTAATCAGCACATCCTCATAGACTTCCTTGAGATAGACAGAGATCCGCTCATGGTCCCTGTATTTTTTCTCCAGTTCCCGGAATCGTTCCTCGATCACGAAATTGGCTGCATCTTTCTGGAACTTTTCCAGATGGGCTTCCGTTTCCTTGTCCAGCGTCTGAAACTTGATCAGGAGATCTCTCAGATAATCAGAAATTACTTTTTGTTTCTCTTCAATTTCCCTCCGTTCTTCAATGGGGAGCTCTTCGAAATCCTCCTTGCGAAGCGTCTTCCCTTTGCGTATAGGGCTGAACTTGAACCCGGTCCGGGTGCTCTTGATTTCGAATCCGCGGTCCCTCCCCCGTTCCACGATTTCACGAAAGAGCGCCTCCTTGGCCTCGTTCTCCCGCTCAAGGATCTCGTCGCGCTCTTCGATATAGTCTTTACTCTGAAAAAGGTCGGGGATCTTTGCCTTGATATATTGAATAAATTGAGACATGGCTTCCTGGAACTCTTTACCCTCCCCCGCCTGCAGGCGGATAGCCCGGGGATTCTCGGGCTTCTGGAAGTTATAGACATAACACCAGTCATCGGGTACCGGCTGACCCCCGGCCATCCTGGAAACAAGATGGTGAACCAGGGTGCTTTTACCTGTCCCCGACGCCCCGGCGGCATAAATATTGTAGCCGTCCTGCCGGATGCGCAGCCCGAAAGTCAGGGCCTGAACAGCCCGATCCTGTCCGACTGTTGCGTCAAGAGAGGCAATGTCGGCGGTTGTCGCAAATTCGATCCCCGATAGGCTGACGACCGTGCGTAACTGATCTGGAGGAATCCTGTACTTCTCGGGATTCATGCTTTCTCCTCAATTCATGTTGGATGAAAAGCGCCTGGAAGCGGTATTAGAAGTTTCAGCCTCGCCTCCATGACGGCGGGAGCCCCTACAACACAGGCCTGTGAGGGAAGCCTGACCATCCGGCGCCCTGCAGTCGGCACCGACAGAGGTCTTGGGGAGTTCAAGCCGTGGGCACCCGCCTCAGGGAAAGAACCATCCTTCCGCGGGTCCCCGGGCCTGAAGATTCAAATCACTTGATCGCCTTCGGACGGCAAAGCTCCGATTTGTCGCTGGCCACTCTGCCGCAGGTATCACAGGAAAACTTGATCTGCACCACTTTCGGCTTGCACAGATGGCGGGCATTCGTAGAACTCATGCCGCAATACTCACAGCTATGGGTCTTTGTCGCCATGACCGGCTTGCAGAGATGCCCCTTGTCCGGGGTGACCCGGCCGCAGGTGGAACAGGTGTAGAGTTGTTCCTTTGGCGCCGCGGCTTTCCGGGTTCTTGCGGCGCTCTTTTTCGCGGTACTCTTTCTTGCAGCACCCTTCTTCGGGGCGGTCTTCTTTCTTGCGGCAGCCTTCTTCGGGGCACTCTTCTTCTTTGCCCCTGTCTTGGCCCTCGGTTTGGCTGCCTTCTTCTTCGCTGTCGCCATAATTTGCCTCCTTTGTGAAAGAATGGTTCCTAAATAATACGCTCCTCCGGTAACCTCTTGACCGCCATCCACCCCTGTCATCCTCAGCACCGGGCTATCTCTCTGTCAGCGCCTTCGGTTTTCCCCGGCAAGAAAGTAAATATCACGGTCGTAGACCTTATAGCAGTTGGGACATTTCAATCTGACTTTTACCTCGCCTTGGCCGACAGGGTCGAGCAACAGATGGAAACCACCTTCGTAGTTGCAACTTTCACACCGTGAGAACCCGCCGCCAACCCCCTTGTGTTCTTGCTGCCCCTCGTTCGTCATCAAGATCACCCCCGCCATCAGCGCTTAATCCCGATGATCGCCACCGATGCCCTGGTCACACAATGTCGTGCATGGTTCTCAGAACGTACCAAAGCCGATTCGGGACGTCAAGTTGAAGCCGATCTTTTCCAGAGAACCCGTAACCGGTGGCCCATGGATCGAACGGGATGCACAGAACGCACTACCCGGTTAGACCCGGGAGTCCCGGAAGCCCGGGAGCGGGAAAGTGCGGCCTGAAGAAGTGCCCACACCGGAGAAAGGGTTGTGGAGACAGCGCTTCGACACTGAAGGCCGGCTTTTGCCTTGACTTGCATTCCCAAATTGTGGAATATGATCCCTCGTGGAGGCATAACCTATACGCAGGCACAACACAGGATAACACAATGGATCTGGTGGATTTCAGCAAGGGGAAGGGCCTGGTACCGGCCATCATTCAGGATCACAGCACTGGAGATGTCCTGATGCTCGGTTATATGAATCAGGAGGCTCTGGAGAAAACCGTAGAGACCGGCAAAGCCTGCTTTTACAGCCGCTCCCGGGACAAACTATGGATCAAGGGTGAAACGTCGGGACACGTCCAGAAAGTGAAGGAAATCTTCATTGATTGTGACCGTGACACCATTCTGGTGAAGGTGGACCAGGTCGGGGGGGCTGCCTGCCATACGGGATACCGGAGCTGCTTTTATCAGAAGCTTGACGGCCACAGCCTCAAGATCGTCGGGTCCCCCGTCTTTGACCCGAAGGAGGTTTACGGTGAGTGAGCTAAGGCTGGGTATACCCAAAGGCAGCCTGGAGAAGGCGACCATTGCCCTTTTTGATAAATCGGGCTGGCAAATCAGAACTCACTCGCGGAACTACTTCCCTTCCATTGATGATGAGGAAATCTCGTGCGCCCTTGTCCGGGCCCAGGAAATGCCCCGTTATGTGGAAAACGGAACCCTCGATGTGGGCTTGACCGGCAAGGACTGGCTGCTGGAAAACAACGCCGACGTCCACGTGGTCTGCGACCTGATCTACTCCAAGGCAAGCAATAAACCGGCCCGGTGGGTCGTGGCCGTTGCCGGGGATTCGGCGATCACAACGCTGAAAGACCTGGAAGGCAAGAAGATATCCACCGAATTGCTCCAGTATACCAAAGCCTACTTCAAAGAGCGCGGCATCCATGTGGACGTTGAATTCTCCTAGGGCGCCACCGAAGCCAAAGTGGTGGAAGGCCTTGTGGACGCCATTGTGGAAATCACGGAGACCGAAAGCACGATCAGAGCCCACGGATTGCGGATCATCCACGAAATGATGGAAACCAACACCCAACTGGTTGCCAACAACGCTGCCTGGACCAACCCGTGGAAACGGGAAAAAATCGATCAGATCGCCACCCTCCTGCAGGCGGCACTCCGTGCCGAAAGGATGGTGGGGCTGAAAATGAACGTACCCAGGGAGAAACTGAAGGATCTGATCAAGATGCTCCCCAGTATCACCGCCCCCACCGTCTCCCCTCTCTACGAAAGCGAATGGGTCTCAGTAGAAACGGTCATCTCGGAGAAAAGGGTC
>CAYUBU010000185.1:0-2763 GCA_964443105.1 uncultured Nitrospirota bacterium | reverse complement strand
CGCCTCGGTGAGCGGGTCGCAGTACTCCACAGCGGCCTCTCACACGGAGAACGGGTGGATCAATGGCATCAAATCCGGGAAGGGCGCCTCCAAGTGGTCATCGGAGCCCGCTCAGCCATCTTTGCCCCCCTGTCCAATCTGGGTGTCATCGTCGTTGACGAAGAACATGACGGAACGTACAAACAGGAAGAAACTCCCCGCTATCATGCCCGGGACCTGGCCGTCGTCCGGGGCAGCATGACGGGGGCAACGGTCATTTTAGGGAGCGCGACACCATCGGTGGAGAGCTTCTTTCACGCCCAAAACGGGAAATACCGCCTTCTCTCTCTTCACAAGAGAATTCATGACCGCCCCTTGCCCCAGGTCCGCCTCATCGATATGAAGCAGGAACCCGGTACCGCCTCACTCTCCTCAGCGCTGAGTCAAGCGGTCAAAGCGGGACTGGCCCGCAAGGAACAGGTGCTCCTGTTCCTGAACCGCCGCGGTTTTGCCCCCTTTCTCCTCTGCGGCACCTGCGGTCACGTGGTGGAGTGCCCCAACTGCAGCGTGAGCCTGACCTATCACTTGCAGGACCAGTCTCTCTGGTGCCATCACTGCGGATTCACCTCCCCTTTGAAGAAGCAATGTCCCGAATGCCTGGCGGAGGCCCTCGATCTGAAGGGAAGCGGCACGGAACGGATTGAACAGGATGTGGAGACAACCTTTGCCGATGCCGTACTCCTCCGCCTCGATCGAGACACCACCCGGAAGAAAGGCGCCCTGGAGGAAATCCTGGAGCGGTTCCGATCCCGGGAGGGGGACATTCTGATCGGCACACAAATGGTAACCAAAGGACACCATCTGCCGGGCATCACCACCGTCGGGGTTCTCAATGCCGACAGCCCATTGCACCATCCCGACTTCCGCAGCGGTGAACGGACTTTCCAGATTCTCACCCAGGTTGCCGGCAGAGCCGGGAGAGGGGAAGCGGCGGGTACGGTTTATCTCCAGACCTACACCCCCGAGCACTACGCCATCCAGGCGGCCATGGGCCACGACTATGACCTCTTCTTCCGGGAGGAAATCGGTTTTAGAGAGGCTTTGAACTATCCGCCATACTCCCGGCTGATCAATCTGATCCTCTCAGCCAACTCGGGCAAGACGGTGGAGAACGCGGCCGCCCGCCTGGGGAAGATCCTCAGGGGTCTCGCCTCACGGAAAGCAGCACTCCAGGTCCTGGGCCCGGCCAAGGCCCCGCTGGCCACCTTGCGGGGTAAAAAACGATACCAGATTCTGATTAAGGGGAAGGGGGTTCGGGAATTGAATGGCTTTGTGGCAGAAGGGGTCGCCCGCTTCACCGCCACGAAAGGCGCCTCACGGGTCAACCTCACCATCGATGTGGACCCGGTCAGTTTTTTCTAGCTCCGATTTGAAGCTATGGCGGCCCGACAGAAAGGCTCACGCCTTGTACTCCCCCCGGATGCTGAAAATAAATGCCAGGATCTCAGCCACAGCGCGGTAAGCCTCCTCGGGGATTTCCTGCCCCGTATCAAAGAAACTGAGCATCTCCACCAGATCCCGGTTCTCTTCGATGGGCACCTGGTGCGCCTTGGCGGCCTGCAGGATCCTGTCGGCGATCATGCCGGACCCTTTGGCCACGATCCGGGGGGCGCCCTGTTTTTCACGATCGTAGCGAAGGGCAACGGCCCTCTTGGGCCTGTAGCTTTTTTTCTTCATGGCTTCATTCCTTACTATGTCACCAACCGCGCCCTGACCCATCCCCGTCGCGGGATCAAACTCTCAGATCTATCAGGCGCAGGGCATCAAAAAACATTTCTTCCTCCATCTCCACACGGACGACGGCCTCCTTGCGTCCCCAGTCCGCCCGCAGGGAGCCGACGGCAAATCCCGCCGCCTCCAGAGCCGCCGACAAACGGGATAGATTGGCCGCTATCATTTCGGCAAGGGCTTTGGCCTCCGTCATGAAACGACAGTCGATGGTTCCGCTCCGGAGCACCAGATCGGCACTGATTCGCCCCATGTCTGGCAAGTCGAGCAGCAGAACCACCCTGCATCCTCCCTTTCCCTTCCCTTCTCCTCTACCCGACTGCTGATGAAGCTGCTCATAGTAAAAGTCCACCGTTCTGGTCTGTTCACCGAAAGCCAGAGGTATCTCGAAATGAAACGGACGGCCGTTCAGCGACAGGAGATGATTGATGATCTCCTTTGCCTCAAGCGATCGGGTATAGGCTGCAAGCGCCTCCCTGAGCTGACCCAGTTCGTCTTTGACCGCCCCCGGCGGCAGGCTTTGCGATAATTCCTGGAGCCTGAGAGCAAGCCCCATAATCGTTCCCTTGAGATCGTCCCGAAGCACCTGTTGAAGCCCCCCTCGCACCGGGCGCGCCGAAAGGAGAATCGACTTCACCTTGGACTCGAAAAAGAGCCCCCCATCAATCAGGGCGTTCCGGATCTTCTCGTAACTCGCCCCTTCCTGGAGCACAACCCCCTCAAGAAGCGCTCTTATGCGGGCGGCCTCGCCTTTCCCCACCGCTGATGCCGCCCCGTCCGAGAGGCTGAGGAGCGATCTGAGCAGCGAGTCATAGAGAGGGCCCACCTTGTCATTCGCGAGAAGGGCCTCCCGGACCAGAGCCGCGCGACCCGAAACGGTTGCATGATCGCGGCCCACCGGAGTCAGGATGATTCTGGGCGACACCTGGCCCACTTCGACCCGCACCTGCTCTCCGGGCTCCAGAACCAGACTCGATCTCGCATCCAGGGTCCTGC
>CAYUBU010000184.1:0-3234 GCA_964443105.1 uncultured Nitrospirota bacterium | reverse complement strand
CGGCGCCGTCCTTGATCGCCATGGATGCGGCCACCTTGAAGGCGATCTCCGAGGAGTCCACATCGTGGTACGACCCGTCGTAGAGGACAACCTTGAGATCCACCATGGGATAGCCTGCCAGATAGCCGCTCTCCAGGGCTTCTCTGGATCCCTTTTCCACGGACGCGATATACTCTTTCGGGACAACGCCCCCCTTGGTCTCATCGGCAAACTGAATACCGGAACCGGGCTCTAAAGGGATGAGTTTCACTTTTACATGGCCGTACTGGCCCCGCCCGCCCGTTTGGCGCACGAAACGGCCTTCCGCCGCCACTTCCCGGCGCAGGGCCTCCCGGTAGGCCACCTGGGGCTTGCCCACGTTGGCGTCCACCTTGAATTCCCGCATGAGGCGGTCTACGATAATCTCAAGGTGAAGCTCGCCCATGCCTGAAATAATGGTCTGGCCGGTTTCGGGATCCGTGTTCACCCGGAAGGAAGGGTCCTCCTGGGTCAGCTTGGCCAGAGACAATCCGAGCTTTTCCTGATCGGCCTTGGTCCGGGGCTCGATGGCCACGGCAATGACCGGCTCGGGAAACTCAAGGGACTCCAGGACGATCGGATGTTTCTGGTCGCAGAGGGTGTCACCGGTCGTACAGTTGTTCAACCCCACGGCTGCTGCGATTTCTCCGGTGCGGACTTCCTTGATGTCTTCCCGCTTGTTGGCATGCATCCGCAGGATCCGGCCGACCCGTTCCCGGCGCCCCCGGGCTGGATTGTACACCGTCTTACCCGCCTCCAGAACGCCCGAATAGACCCGGAAAAAAGTCAGCTGACCCACATAGGGGTCGGTCATGATCTTAAAGGCCAGGGCGGCAAAGGGCTCTTCGTCTTCCGCTTTCCGCTGGACTTTGGTCTCTTCTTTCCCCGGCAAAATCCCTTCCACCGGCGGCACATCCCGGGGTGACGGGAGACAGGCGACCACCGCGTCCAAAAGCGGCTGGACCCCTTTGTTGCGAAAGGCTGAACCGCAGAGGACCGGGACGACCTTCAGGGCCAGCGTCGCCTTTCTCAGGACGGCCCGGAGAGCGTCGTCGCTAAGCGCCTTGCCCTCGATATAGTCACTCATGAGGGCGTCATCATGCTCGGCCAGCGTTTCAACCAGTTTTTCTCTCTGCGCCCGGGCCGCTTCCTCCATGGATTCCGGGATGTCGACCACCGTGTAGATCTGTCCCAGGGGCGTTTCCGCGTCCCATACCAGGGCTTTCATGGTGATCAGGTCAACCACCCCCTGGAACGTCTCTTCCCCGCCGATAGGCAGCTGGATGGGAAGGGGATTGGCACCCAGTCGGGTTTTGATCATCTCCACGCACCGGGGGAAATCGGCACCCATGCGGTCCATTTTGTTCACGAAGGCAATCCGGGGCACCTTGTACTTGTCGGCCTGGCGCCATACCGTTTCCGACTGCGGCTCCACGCCGCCGACGGCACAGAAAACCGCGATGGCGCCGTCGAGAACACGGAGAGACCGCTCCACCTCGATGGTAAAATCGACATGACCCGGCGTATCGATGATATTGATCCGGTGCTCGCCCCAGTAACAGGTAGTTGCCGCCGAAGTAATGGTGATCCCCCGCTCCTGTTCCTGGACCATCCAGTCCATCACCGCCGCGCCGTCATGGACCTCCCCCATCTTGTGGGATATCCCCGTATAGAACAGGATCCGCTCCGTGGTGGTGGTCTTCCCGGCATCAATATGGGCCATGATCCCGAGATTCCTGTATTTTGACAACGGATAATCTCTGCCCAAACCTGCTCTCCTCCGACCCCGTTCTGTCATGCTCAGCACTGCGGCCTGGGTCATTCTCACCACCTGTAATGGGCGAAGGCTTTGTTCGCTTCGGCCATTCTATGGGTATCTTCTTTCTTCTTCACCGCACCGCCGCCGTTCTTGGAGGCATCCAGCAATTCACCGGCCAGGCGCTCTATCATGGTCTTCTCCCCACGGGCACGGGCGTAGGATACGATCCAGCGCTGACTCAGGGCAAAACGCCGACTGGGCCTGACTTCCACCGGGACCTGGTAGGTGGATCCGCCCACCCGCCTGGAGCGAACTTCAACCACGGGCCTCACGTTGTCCATGGCCTTCACAAAAACCTGGATCGGATCGTCACCGGTCCGCTTCTCAATAATGTCCATGGCACCGTAGAAGATATTCTCAGCCAGGCTCTTCTTCCCTTTGTACATCATCCCATTGATGAACTTGGTCACATTCTTGTTATGGAACTTGGGGTCCGGCAATACTTCTCGTTTCGTAGCCACTCTTCGTCGAGCCATAGAAAAATTCTCCTGAGCAAACCGAAATCCTTACTTGGGGCGCTTGGCCCCGTACTTGGAACGCCCCTGCTTCCGATCGGCCACACCGGTGGCATCCAGTGTGCCCCGAACGATATGATACCGGACGCCGGGAAGATCCTTGACCCGGCCGCCCCGGAGAAGGACGATGGAGTGTTCCTGCAGATTGTGCCCCATGCCGGGGATGTAGGTGGTCACTTCAAAACCGTTGGTCAGCCGCACCCTGGCCACCTTGCGCAAGGCTGAATTCGGCTTCTTCGGTGTCGACGTGTAGACCCGGGTACAGACGCCCCGTTTCTGGGGACTCCCCTGCAGCGCCGGAGCACTCGTTTTCTTCCGCAGCTTCTGCCTGCCCTTTTTTACCAGTTGACTGATCGTCGGCAACTTTGACCTCCATAGCCATGAAATTGGTGACAGCCCCGAAAAAGCTCTTTCTTTTCAATGGGAAGTGTAATCTTCAGAGTCCGTCTTTTCTCTAGCGAAAAACCCAAGCACCTTACCAGAACGGATGAAGCTCTGTCAAGATTTTTTTCTCTTTTTTTCCTTATATTCTGCCTGTTGGCTATTGTGCCCTCTGGGCCATTTCTTCCAGATTTTCTCCAGCCCCCTCCTCGCTCTCTTCCGATTCGGGCTCCTCGGGGATGTCGTACTTGACCATGGTGTCCCGATAGGGACGGATCCCGGTCCCCGCGGGAATCAGCCGGCCCATGATCACGTTCTCTTTCAGCCCGACCAGATCATCCACTTTCCCGGCGATGGCTGCTTCCGTGAGGGCTCGGGTGGTTTCCTGGAAGGACGCCGCCGAGATGAAGCTGTCCGTGTTGAGGGAGGCCTTGGTGATCCCCAGGAGAAGGGGCATTCCCCGGGCCGGCTTCTTTTTCGCCTTGACCATGTTCTGGTTGA
>CAYUBU010000183.1:0-7699 GCA_964443105.1 uncultured Nitrospirota bacterium | reverse complement strand
AAATTGCGGGATGGGACGCTCGCGTGTGTACTCAAGCACTTTATCGGTGAGATTGAGGTAGCTTCGGCCCACTTCCTTCCAGATCATGGACCGGCCGAACCGGTAACACTTCTTGCGGACCTCCATCCGTTCTTCCTCGTGATCCAATAAGTGGTTGACGGCTTCGGCCATGGCATGATCGTCGTTGAACGGGACGAGGCGCCCTCTCCCATCGGCCAGCATCTCTTGGGCATACCAGTAAGGTGTAGAAACAGCGGGGGTGCCCATGCCCGTGGTATAGGCCAGCGTACCGGATACGATCTGCTGTTCGTTGACGTATGGTGTGATATAGATATCGGCCGCCGTTATATGTTGAATCAGAGTCTCCACACTGACAAAACGGTTCCGAAACAGGACATGATCGTTCATGCCGAGCCGGTTGACCAGCTGATAAAGGCCTTGGAGGTAGGCATCACCCGTTTCCCTTAAAACGTAAGGATGAATTTGTCCGAGAATAATATAAACCGCCTCGGGATGGCGCTCAATAATCTCGGGCATGGCTTTGATCATCACATCAAGTCCCTTTGCCGGGCTCAACAGGCCAAAGGTTAAAAGAATCTTTTTCTCTCTCAAACCAAGTTGATTCCTGAATGTATCGGACGTTTCAAAGGGAGTGTCAGGAATCCCGTGGGGGATGAATTCTATTTTTGAGTCGTCGATACCGTACACCTCTTTCAACATCGAACGGGCCTTGTGGGCCATGACCACCAATGATTCGGAATATTTTGCCAGCGCCTGAATATTGACACGCTGTTCATCAGAAGGGTCCTGGAGGACCGTATGCAATGTGGTGATCACAGGCATTCTCAGGTTCTTTATCAGACGAATGATGTAGGCGCCGCTACTCCCCCCAAAAATGCCGAATTCGTGCTGAAGGATGGCAGCATCGAACTTGTGAACATTTAAAAAATCGGCGGCACGGATGTAATCAGGCTGGACATTTGCTCTTATCTGGAACTTGACACGATCAGGGTAGTCGTACCCTTCATCAATATCATCCATGGCCACGGCAATGAGGTTTTCATCGCTCTTCTTCATATGAGCGGCAAGGGCGTCACACAGATCGTGGGTAAAGGTTGCAATGCCGCACTGCCTGGGGAGGTAGTTGCCTATGACTGCTATTTTTTTCAATCGTTCTACTCCAATTTGGTGGCTAAAAGGATTCGAGGGTTCTTAGCTGAACCTTTTCAATTTCCCTCTAAAACAGTGACGGGTCTATTACTCAACATGCTGGACAGTAAATCCTTTACCGGAACAACCGCAATGCCTGACGAGGTATCCGACATGGAGTAGGGTAGAATCAATTCCTTGTTGTGAAACATGGCTCCGCAGGTATATAGCACGTTCGGCACATATCCTTCACGCTCTTCTTCTGTGGGAGAAAGAAGCGGTTCAGACAGGCGGCCGATCACCTTTGTCGGATCCTCCAAGTCCAGCAGGCAGGCTCCAATGCAATATTTCCTCATGGGCCCGACGCCGTGAGTCAGCAGGATCCACCCTTCCTCGGTTTCAAGAGGAGAGCCGCAATTGCCGATCTGTATGAACTCCCAGGGATACCGCGGCTTCTGCAGAAGTTCGGCTTCCTGCCAGAAGTGCAGGTTGTCGGACGACATGATAAACATGTTTTCACCATCCTGACGGGAGATCATCATATATTTTCCGTTGATTTTTCTCGGGAAAAGAGCCATTCCTTTGTTCTGCACGGCCTTGCCGTTAAGCGTTCGAATTTTAAAGTTATTGAAGTCCCTGGTTTCCAGCAGCATGGGGAGGATACTAAAACCATTGTAGGCGGTGTAGGTTGCATAGTAGATGGGTTCGTCGTCGCCATTGAAAAAGTGTACAAACCGGGCATCCTCAATGCCCCGGCTTTCGTTTTCAGATACCGGAAAGATGACTTTTTCGGATATCCTCCTATCTTTTCTGAATCTTAATTTATAATTGGATCTGGCAAGCCACAGCATCCTCTCCGCAGTATCATGGATCAATGGGGTCGACTCATCATGCCTGTCACGTTCCTTCTGTATCGCTTTCAGGAGGTCATAGAAGGGGAATCGGTCAGGCAGGCCTGCCAGGATCTCCTCGGAGACTTTGTTCTTCCACCCCATATCTTCCAGTTTCAACTGGAATACGTATTTGTCGTAGGTCGGGTTCTTTATCACTTCCGGGGTTTCCACAAAGCGGCCCACTTCGTCGAAGTGGATATTATTCTTATCATCAAGAATACCGCTTCTGAACTCAATGGAGGAGATATGACCTTCCCCTGTGGATCGAAAACTCAGAATAAATCGGATGCACCCTTTGTTGAGATTGCTCTGATCCACATGCTTCACAATGGAAGGGTTAAAAAAGGCCGCAGCTTGTATGGCGTATTCATGGGTAAAACAAGCGCCGATCAGGCACCGCCTCTCCTCGGATATCTTCGTACCATTCGGGATATAATGTTTAATGACTTTGAAGTTTTTGTCGAATATCCGCCAGATGTCCTTGTGGCGGGTTGAAAAGTCAGTGATGATCTGGTTCAGGTTCTGCTTGACGTCATCCTCTGAAAGATCAAGAACACGATGGATGATATGTTTGATCTGCTCAACACTGCTAGGCAGGAAGAATTTGGCGATCACTCTGGAGGACTCTGAAACGAACCTTTCTTTTCTTCTTCGTATCTTTAAAGATTTATTGTTCATACTCAAGTTTTTCTCCTTGATCCCTTTTGCCTTCAGCCTTCCAATCTACTAATAAGCTGCCCTTGAATTGTTAAGGCACATCTCCACAAGATCCGGGATGTAAGCCGTCCCAACACACATCACTGTATCTGCCCCGCCCCAATATATCTTTACAGTGCCGTCCTCTTCCGGAATAGCGCCGCAGGTAAAGACGACGTTGGGAACATATCCGGTGGTCTCCCAGGGGTCTTCGGGCTGAAGAATCCAGTCATCAGAGATTCCAATCACCTTGGACGGATCATCCAGGTCGTGCAAGGCCACGCCTAACCTGTAAACAGCTCCTGACATGGTCCGGTAGACCCCGTGATGGATATGGAGCCATCCTTTATCGGTTCTGAACGGGGTGGCTCCAGGGCCGACCTTCAGCTCATCCCAGTGATAGGTCACTGGTTTCATCACGACTCTCGACTCTCCCCAATGGATCAGATCAGGAGAATAGGATATGTGTATGGACCAGGGTGATATCTCAGAATGAGGGCGGTCAAGACGGGCGTACCGACCGTCAAACTTCTGGGGGAAGATTACCACATTTCGCATGTCCGGTTGGGAAATAAGAGCGATACGCTCGACACTCATAAAATCCGTGGTTCTTGCCAGGGCAATCCTCACTCCATGTCTGGAGTAAGCGCTGTAGGTGAGGAGATACTCGGCATCCATGGCACAGATACGCAGGTCCTCGACCCCAAACTCTTCGTATTCGGCGAATACGCCCTGGTATGCAGGGACAAGGAAAGGCTCCGGACGCACGGCAAAGGAGTAACCATCGTTGCTTTCCGCCAGACCGATGACACACCGGCCGTTTAAAAGATGGGAGCGGAAGAGCATCATGTATCTCCCGTTATGCTTGACCATCCCGGCATTGTGAACCGTGGAGACGGGGTAGGGCACGTCATCACAGGTCAGAATGGGGTTCTTTTCATACCTTTTAACCACAAGATTTTTCAATACCGTCTCCTCTACATGCGGCCGAAGTCATCCTCGAGCCTTACAATATCATCCTCACCGAAATAGTCTCCCATTTGTACCTCGATAAAGGCCATGTTCTCCTTTGTCGGATTCTCAATACGATGGACACTCCCCCTCGGGATGTCTATGGAATCGCCTTTGGTGAGACGGATCTGTTTCCCATCCAATGTGACAAGGCCCTCACCATATACCGTAGTCCAGTGCTCGGCACGACGCTGGTGCTTCTGGAGGCTCAACCGCTTTCCGGGATAGACCACGATACGTTTGACTTTGTGGTCCGGTTCGTCGGAAAGGATCGTGTAGTATCCCCACGGGCGATGATCCTCTCGTTTTGTCAAATCAAGGATCTGCTGGTAGACTTGAATGTAATCGTTCACCATACGCTCAGTAGAAAAGTTATCCTCCACAAATCTGCGGCAGGCCGAGCGGTCTATTGTAGATAACTTTTTCACGGCGTCAACCGCCTCCTCGACATGAGAAACCAGGAAACCATTGACACCATGCCGAATCAGCTCCGGCATACTGCCCCGGTTAAAAGCGATCACCGGGGTGCCACAGGCCATAGCCTCAATGATTGAAAGACCGAAGGGCTCATCAAAACTGATAGGGTGCAAAAGCGCACACGCCTTGCCGAGGAGTTTATCCCTCTGCTCAGGACCCACACTTCCTACGTAAGTGACATTATCGCCATCGATATGGGGCTCAACCTCGAACTCAAAATAAGCCTCATCTTGTATCACACCAGCCATGATCAGCTTCTTGCCTACGGCCCTGGCAACTTCGATTGCCTCTTTCGCTCCTTTTTCCGGGTGGATCCGGCCGAAAAAAAGTAGCGTGTCTTCAGGTTCAGGTGCGAAAGTAAAGTCATGGAGGTCAATGCCGTGGTGGATCGTCGCGATGTAGTTCAGATTCGGTGAACGGTCAGCCTCGCTGATGGCAACATAGAAGGTCTTTTCGTTATATTTTTCATAAACGGGTAGGATGCGGGGGGACGAAAAGCCGTGAATGGTGGTGACCACAGGCGGTGTCACCAGTTTGCTATATGTCAAAGGGAGAAAATCAAAATGGTTGTGAATCAGGTCGTAATCGTTTGCCTTTTCAAAGAGTTCAGAAATGTGGAGACACTCCCAGACCTTGGGTTCGATCTGTCTGTTCTCTTCATAGCCTCCTTTGCAGACGGCATGCAGCTGCCCCTTTGTGATTGAGTCCCCGGTGGCAAAAAGGGTCACGTCGACCCCTTTGGCAATCAGCCCCTCGGTCAAAAGAGACACGACACTTTCCCAAGGGCCGTAATGTCGTGGAGGTGTTCTCCATGCAATCGGTGAAAGCATCGCGACGCGCATAAATCTAAAGAAATCTATTTTTCGATTAACAGCAAGTTTCTTTACCTCATAGAGAAAGAAGAACCGCCACGGTCTGTCCGGAACAGCCGAGCAAGATCATTTTTTCGGTATTATGAATACCGGTGAATCTAACATTCGTCCAGGCATATGTCAAACGGCTATGAGCCGTCTCAAAGATATCAGGAAACCCCAAAAGGGGTCAGGCCCCCTTTTGGGTTCTGCACCATAAACGGCATCGGGCTCGATTGGCACTTGCATCCAACCGAGCCCGAAGATCCTATCCGGAATTTAACAGAATATTATTGATCTAATGCTATTTTCTCACTTGGTCCTCTTTCTGGAAATCCCGATGAGACCGGCCAGACCGGTGCCAAGAAGAAGGAGAGAAGCGGGTTCGGGAACGGCGGTGGGGAGCGGTACCGACTCGATCTGGGTCACGTTAGCTTGAATTAGGCCAGCCTGGTAGCCCGTGTCTAACTTGATCTGTCGATTTCTCCAGTCAGGCAATACAGGGAGATCGCCAGCCAGGGTGGTCTCTGAAATTAACCCGGTTAAGAAGTTAGGTTTATTGGCCTCGAATATGATTCTGGTGATATCGAGTGGCGAGTTGACGCCGTAAGCCCATATGGAAACCTGGTCGGGGTAAGTGATTCCATCGGGATGGTTGATTACTTGGGCCCCGCCGGCGCTCGCGGAGGTGGCGGTATCGGAGCTGGCGAACAGGAGTGAGAACACAGGATAGGCTGCCGGCAGCGAAAGGCTATAGTCTTCACTGACCCCACCGTAGGCGTTTGGCGGAGTCTGACCGTTTGAAGAAGAGGCTGTGTCGTAGATCAGCGTCCCCGTAAAAATTGCGTCCTGAGACAAATCAGAGGGAGCGGCACTGGCATTTGTTGTGACCTCCGCAGTGAAGTCGAAGGCAACCAGGGTTGCCAGCGCCGGCCGGGCTACGACCAGGGTAGAAACCAATAATGCAAGGCATAAAATACGTGTTTTCATAACGCTCTCCTTTCTGCATGAAGCTGGAAAGCGGATCGGCTCGATTGAGTTTCACAACCCAACCGAGCCGAACCGGCTTATTCAAGGTAACTCGATTCCGTCAAACCTGTCTGTTCTCAGTTACTTCGCTCTCATTCTGGAAAACCCTATGAGGCCTGCCAGACCAGTGCCAAGGAGAAGGAGAGAAGCAGGCTCGGGAACGGGAGCGCCCGCTGCTTGGACCAGGTTGAAATCATAAAGCCCAATTTCACCACCGTTGACCAGACCACCATAGGCGCCAAACTCAAGATCTATCTCCAACTGAGATGGATATGCGCTTGCGTCAAATGTCCACATCAGATTTGCTTTGTCGTCGTAGGCCACATTCACAGTGCCCGGGGTATCGGACCAGAAGATATATTCCAGATCATATATGGGGCCAGGCGTCGGCCAGTATGGAAAAGCGGCAGTCTTGAAACTCTCAGTACCATCAATTGTCTCCCTTACGCTTACTGTGGGAAAGAGGTCTACATCAATAATGCTCTCAACTTGCATCTTGTAGGCCTGGTCCGGTGACTGGAGGGTAAACTTGGACCAGGTTTCCAAAGGAGTAGTCGTGTTGTTGTAAATACGCAGCGACGTATCAAAGTTCCGGCTAAGATCGATCCGGAAGGTACTGGTCAGTGAAGCCGGCTGTGCCATCCCGTCCAAGGTGACCCTATACTCTGTGGCGCCGGATACCCCTGTAAGATGTGCGAAGGAATTGGCTTGGGTGTAAGTCCATAGGGCTGGATCCCATCCTCCATCCATGGAGTCTGAGATATTGAGGGCATATGTGTTAACAGCAACCCCCAGCAAGAGAAAGACGGAGCACAAGAATACGCTGAATTTTTTTGAATACCTCATAGGATACCTCCTGTTGAATATAGTGATCTACTCTTCATTTCAAGCCTCAAAATCCTGGGTCTTCTTTAATCGGAAAAGCCTTAGCCAGTATCACCTCCTTCCATCTGAGAAGGTCGTTCCAATCGTCCTTAATACCTGAGGATGGCGCCATCAACCATAAAAAAACCCACTCTAGAGTCCGATAGAGTGGGTCCAAGCGTCGCGTTAGCTTTGTAGTACTTCGGCAGCCCTGCAACCCTTTCGGGTCATGAGGCTTTGCGACCCACCCTTTCGGATGGTGTGCTCTTATCGGTACTATTTATAATTCTAAGGGGCATGCCGCTATGCGTCAAGAAAAATTAGCCTATTTTGGCTATTTTTTGCTATTTTCTCGTACATACGGCCATATACTAGCTAGTGTCCATCCGGAAACGCTTCATCTCCGGATGGCTACAATAGATTGTTTCCAATTCGGAAACTGACAATTTTGTGAAAGGTCAAGGAGATCAAGGAATTACGCGGAGACGTACTCGAGTACGTCGCACAAGTAACTCCGCAGATCGACGCAGAGATTGCGCAAAAGGGGCATTTCCGGATGGAAACTAGCTATATTGCTATCTATTTATCCATTTGTCTCTATTAGAGAAACTAAGATTATCTTATGGCTTTGCCGTGTTTCACGCATATTGTCACGTTTTTGCCAGCCGCCCCTGAATGGGTATTCAATTCGTGGGGACAGAGACGCAAAGCATATTCAACCACTTCCCC
>CAYUBU010000182.1:0-5285 GCA_964443105.1 uncultured Nitrospirota bacterium | reverse complement strand
CTTTGCCCTCGAGGCCTCGGGTTGAGATTCGATAGCGCCGCGGATGGTTAGGGCCATCCTGAGATGGGCCTGGATTGCTGGCGGATTAAGTTTCCTTTCTCTGGACTCCCTGAATGCCTTCAGGGCTTTTTCCTCCAGGAGTCGTCTGGCCCCTTTACCTTCCCTGATCATGCCAAAGGTGAACTCGTCAATAAGGCAATATGGGACTTTGTTGGCGTCCTCTCTTATGAAGGCAATCTCTGGGTACTTCAGTTTTGCCTTTGGCCTTCGGGGGCCGCCGGAGGATTTGTCTTCTGATGCTCTCTCGCCGAGCCATTCGACACGCACAAGGGGCACTTCACTTCGGTGAGTGCCCTTTTGCTTGCTCATGGCCTTCGGCCCTATACATCGCTAGATTGCGTGTCGAATGGCCTTGAGCGAAGTCGAAAGGCCAATTTTAGTCTCTTTTCAGATGTCCACTGAACTCGCCTATGTCAGCCTGGTTTTACATTCTCAGATTGAAATCAGGAAACCTATATATTGGAGCTTCAAGCAATTTGCAACAACGATATCACGATCATTCATCAGGTAAGGCCTGCCGAACCACGAAGATTGATCCACCTGTTGCTCTCATATATTCGGAAGCCTTCAGTTCTTTCTCGGAAGCTCGTAAACGGGAAGCGCAAGTGAAGCGTTGGACTCGAGGAAAAAAAGAAGCCCTTGTGTCGGGTGACGTCGACCTGTTAAAAGGTCTCTCCAAATCAAAGACAAGATAGGCGAGCTTGCCCTGAGCGTGTCGAAGGGAGTCCGGCCGGCCAGCCAGCCATTCGGCACGCACAAGAATCCCCTCCACTTCCGTGAGCTGCCTCTTTGCTGTTTACTGCGTGGCCTCCTCCATGATGCTTTTCACACGGGCAAGCAATTCCCGAAGGTCCAAGGGTTTGTAAAAATAGGCGGTACACTTGTTCTGCAGGAATTCCTTGACCGAATCCACGTCTGCAACGCCTGTAATCACGAGCGTTGGAATGGCAATACCCTTTTCCTGGAGCGCGGTAATCAGTTCGATGCCCGTCATGCGGGGCATCCGGATGTCGGTGAGCAGCAGGTCAAAGGGATCCTCGCCTTCCAGCGACTCAAGGATCAGATCAAGGGCTTCCTGGCCGTCTTCTGCCTGACTCACCGTGTAGGGCGCCGACCGCAGGGCAAGATCCAGAATATAACGAATCGCAGGATCGTCATCGACAATCAAGATCCGTTTCCCCATCTCCCCCCTCCTTCGTCCTGAAGTCATCTGACTAAGAAAATGGATTGATGGATTAATCCTCCTCTCTCATCCATATTTCTCTATAAGCCATAAAATCTCTTTTTTGTCAAGGAGTTGGGGCGTAAAGGGGATTGATTTAACGCCCGGGGATTCGAGCGGACCTCTTGCCTGTCCCAAGTCACTTCCTACGTAACAGAGATAAGACGACCAATTCCATCAAGAAAAGGCCCCCGGGTCTGGAGGCCTTCTTTCTCTGAGATTCCTGTTGGCTGCTCGGTTACGGCTCTGGCAGCCAGGAGTTATCGTGATTTTGACAGTCGGTGCAGTTCTGGCTGTCCAAGTGTTCCGCCGTGACAGTGCTGGTAGTTCCCTTCCAGGGCTTCCGGCCGGCGGTGGTGCTCGGTCAGCTCCAGTGCTAATTGTGGCACGTGGTGCAGTCGCGGAAGCCCGGGTCAAGGACATACGCCCCCAGGTCAGGATCGAACACGAGGCTGTGGCAGCTCAGGCATTCGTAGGTGGTGTCGGGCACTCCGTCGCCGTCCTGATCAGGGTTCGGTATGATGCTGCCTGGTATAATTGGCATTCCCACGCGCAGGTGGTGCAGGTTGGGTACCGGTATGGTAGGGGCTACAATGCCGTCTGCATGAGGATGACAAAGTGCTGTACAATCCAGCCCGTCAAAGTGACTCTGCCCACTGGGTGCCGTCCCGTCATACTGATGATGGTTGGTCATGGTGTGACAGGTTTCACAGACATTCTCCTCGTAAGGCGGTCCGTCCGCGAAGGAGCCGTCTTCCCTATACGCGGTAAACACGATGGTGCTCTCAGGAATCACACTGGAAGCAATCGTAGATCGAATGAGCGCGAGGTTGTCCTGCTCCCACATGGGATTATGGCATTCGACGCATGCCTTCCCGCTGTGGGCCAAGACATTGGGGGCCGAGGGAAAGTCGGATTTGAGTGCGCCGTCCGCCGTATGGCACTGGTTGCACTTGGCGTCGGGGATCACAGCACCGAAATTGATATTCCCTGCTCCGTCATCCACATGACAATAGTCACAGTTGTTCAGGAATGGCTCCGTGTCATGGGGCGGGGGCAGCGCCTGTCGCCCGTCTCCGAAGGAAAAGGCGAAGCCTACTCCATGGGAGTGGCACTGGGTGCAGTTTTGTCCTGAAAAATGTTCTTGGCCGCCCGGTGCGGTGCCGTCTCGCTGGTGATGGTTGGTTCGGGTGTGGCAGACTTCACAGATATTCTCAGGGTGGGGAGGTCCGTCGGCGAAGGAGCCCGGTCCTGTCGGCGCCGTAAACTCGATGAGCCCCTCCAGTGTTTCGTCGGTCACATTGTTGAAGTAGAAAAGAGCGCGCCTGATCAGCTTGCCGTAATCGGTGCCGAAGGTGTTGTTCTGCTCCTGATTGTGGGGATTGTGGCAATTCACACAGATCGACTCCCAGGGGCCGTATTTCGTTCCCACCACAGCGGAACTGTGAACCTGGACGTTTGGGGCTGAACCAAAACCAAAGGGATAGGCCTGGGGATAGACTGCCTTGAGCTGGCCATTGAGTGGGTCGGAGGGATCGTCGGGATCGGCGTGGCAGCGCTGGCACTGGTTTTTCAGGTCATTCTGGAAGTCATTCAAGTCGTGGCATTTGCCGCACAGGAGTACGGCATTGGCTTCCAGGACCACGCCGTCGGAAGAGAGGATCGGGGGCATGTGGGGCGCGTCATCTCCCGGATGGCAGGAGACACCCCCCCGGTTTGCGGCATTACAGCTGACCTGAGAGATACCTCCCTGAAGTCCCCAACCATGACACTCGGTACACACCCCAATATCCTGAAGATAGGCATCGGCATGAAAGTTCCCACTGTTTCGGTTCAGCCAGCCTGCGGGGTGGCCGCTTCCACCCGCGCCGGATGCCTCAGGATTGAAGACGGGGTCGGAGCCGCCGTGGCCGCTGCTGCATGCGGCCATGGTGACGGCCAGAAGGCAGGCGATGAAAGGATTGAAAAGTTTACGATCTATCTGTGACATGCCCTGCACCTCGCATTGTTGTTACGGCCGTGGCATTTGAGACACGGCGACGGGTTGATCCGGCCGTCGATCCTGTGTTGCGTCAAATAGTCCCCCCGGTGGGGAAGAAACCGCTCCGGCGAATCTTTGAACTTGTCACTCGGCTTGAGTTCTTCCTTGTTGGCGTGACAGTCTGAACAGAAGGAATCTTTGTGGCAGAGGGCGCAGATCTGTTTTTGTTGACTGGCATAGAACTTGTGCCGGAGTTTGTAACCGGCTGTATGGTTCAGTGCCGCACGCTCATCCCCGTGGCAATCGCTGCACACGGGGGGTGCCTTCACCAGAAAGGGGTGAACCTTCCCGAGGCTTCGGTTCGTCGCGCAGGCATACAGCGTGGCCGCTGCGATGATAAGAGCTACAAGTATAACCTTCTTCGGCAAGCTGGCTCGCATCTCTTGGGACTCCTTAATCATGGCTGAAACCCTTCATGACAATTCCAGTCGTTGCGCAGGCATCGCTAGCAACCGGTCGATTTCTAGCTCTGCGGTTTCTTGTGACAACCGAGACAATTCACCGGCGGTGCAAACCCCTTTCCCGCCCACTCTTTATGACAACTTCTGCATTTGTTGTGCATGATCCCTTTGAAGCTGAGCTCGTCGTCAGTGCCGATATGACAAGCGGAGCACGGTTCCACAACCACGTCCCCGACCTGGTACAAGTGATGACAAACGGTACAATCGTTGTCGACGCGCTTGAAATGTTCACTATGATTGAGAATTACAGGAGCCATATTTTTTTGTTCGTGATCGAGCACAATCACCTCGGGCAGCGGTCCCGGTTTCTCGATGTCTCCCTTATTTACCTCGCCCAGGTTTAATCTTTGGGAGCAGGCAGAGAATGATCCGGCGGCCATCATTACAGCCAAGGACAAGAAAGCTATTTTCAGGGATGCTGATTTCATGATTGTTTCTCTCCTTCCTGGTCGTTCGTGTTTACATGTCACGGTTGCTTTCCGGCCCACAGACTATGGGGAACCGGTCCATGTCTCCCATTTACTTGGGATGGCACCCCATGCAAGTGGTCGGTGCTTGCGAACCTTGAGCGGCCACCTTCTTGTGGCACTCCTGGCATGTCTTATGCAAGACCGCCTTGAATCCCAGGGCACCGTCCTCGTTGCCGTGGCATTCGGAGCAGGGCGCCGGGCTCGTATCCCCGGGCTCGGCCATATGATGGCATGCTGTGCAGTCATTGTTCGTCCGCTTCTGGTGTTCGGCATGCTGGAACGTCACCGGGGCCATCTTCTTCTGGATTCTGTCAATGACGATCACAGCGGGCGACGAAACAGCCGTTTCGACTTTTCGCTCGATCTTGGGTGCCGGGGGGACTTCCTTTGCCGGTTTGGCCGGTGCCTGAGTCTTGGGTGCTTTTGCCGTCGGCAGGGTGCTGACAAGGTAGGTGGCAACCGCCAGTACCTTTTCTTTTCCCAATCCCAGGTTCATCATGGCCGGATACTCAGGGTTTTTCTTCGTCGGATTCTGGATAAAGGCTTTCAGTTCATCTATCCGGTCTTCATAGTTGGGCAGGACCGTCATGAGCGGAGGCCCCACGAGTTTACTGTCGAAGCGATGGCATGTGGTGCACACCTCATCGAAAATCTTTTTCCCCTCGGCAATCAAAACGGCCTGGTCGTCCCTGGGAGCAGGTGCCGCTCTTTTGGCGGGAGAAGCCGACGGCTTCCGGACAGTTTGAGACACGGGGCCGATTTCGCCGGTTCGTGGTGCAACCCCGAGGGGGGTCAGACCTTTCTGAATGGTCGGCATGGTCTTCACCAGGGGCCCCAGCTTCTGGAATCTTTCAGGCAATTCCTTGATAGCCGCATTCCCCTCGGCCCGGGAGTCATAAATACCGACCACCAGGGTGTAGGCGTCGTAGCTCTGCACCCGGTAGGGGATCACCATGGCATCGTAATCGGCCAGCAGTTCCTGCAGGTCTTTGAGAATAGAGTTGCGCCGTTTCGAGATCTCCACCTGAATC
>CAYUBU010000181.1:0-9720 GCA_964443105.1 uncultured Nitrospirota bacterium | reverse complement strand
TTGTCACCGTACTTCTCCCGAGCCTCTTTCAGGTTGGCCTCATCGGCGCAGTAATCCTCGCCCAGGCTGTTGGTGGCCTTGCACTTGAAGAAGAGGAACCAGGCACCCACAGGGCCGTAACCGTCCTTGAATCGGGCGGGGACGAAGCGGTTCTCCATGAGGGTCATCTGGGCACCGGCCTGCATACCGAGGGCGTAACCGGAGCCCGAGTTCCAGACCGGGTACCAGGCACGTCCCTGACCTTCCTTGCTGGATCGGGGCCGGAAGACGTTGACCGCGCCGCCTGCGCCGAGGCAGATGGCTTTGGCCCTGAAGAGGTACATCTTGTTCTCCCGGACGCTGAAGCCCGCCGCCGCGGCAACCCGGGAAGGGTCGTTCTTGTCCCGGATTAGACGGACGATGAAGACGCGCTCAAAGTGGTTCTCATCAACACCGGTGGCTTCCCGGTTGATTTTGAGGGACTGCTTGGCGGCTTCCGCGACGATTACCTTGTAGGACTCGCCGTTGATCATGATCTGCCATTTACCGGACCGCACGGGTGTACCGCCGTCCTTCAATGAAGCCTTGTTGGCGGTTCTCGCCTGAAACCCATCGAGTGAGAAGCCGTCATCGCCTTTTTTCCAGACGGGGAGGCCCCACTCTTCGAAGAGGTGAACGCTGTCGTCCACATGTCTTCCCAGGTCGAAAACCAGGTCGTCCCGGGTAATCCCCATGAGATCGTTCCTGACCATCCTGACGTAGTCTTCAACCTTTTCATCGCCGATGTAGGTATTGATGGCCGAAAGCCCCATGGCCACGGCACCACTTCTGTCGGTGGCAGCCTTGTCAACCATGGTAATTTTCATCCCTTTCGGAGCCCACCGGGTCGCCTCGAAGGCGGTCCCGCAGGCCGACATACCGCCACCGATGATCAGAAGATCGGTGTCGTGCTCGACGACTTCCGGGGCGGCACAGTATGCAAATGTGCAGGTTTCTTTCTCCATGTTTTGTTTCCTCCTTGAGTATTTTTATGCCTTTCTGGCTTCGTAGTTGAAGAATCCCGTCTCTTTCACTTTGGAAATGTCCGCCTCGGGCTTGCCGGCGTAAGGATCAATGGAGCCTTCTGCCGTGGTTCTGATGGGAAACTTAAAGCGTTTGAGACCGCCGTTTCGGAACTTGACCGTCCACATAATGGAGTCTGTCCCGCGCATGGGAATGACGTTACCGCCGAGAGGGGTGAAGTCCTGGTAACCCCGGACCTCAATGGCCTGCGTGGGGCAGATCTTCACACAATTGTAGCACTCCCAGCACTGATCGGCCTCCTGATTGTAGGCCTTCATTGCGTCCCGGTCGAGGACCATGAGGTCGTTGGGACAGATATACTGACAGGCGGTCTTGTCCTGCCCTTTACATCCGTCGCATTTTTCAGCTATGACGAAACTTGGCATCTTGGTTCCTCCTAATAGAGATGTTTGGATGATGCGTTACTTGACTCGTACTTTCCTGCTCCTGAAGCGACTTCGGGACCAGGCATAACTCAGAGATTCTCCGTTCACCTCCCTTCAGCATGTTATTTCTCCGTGGCAGAAAAACGACGATCTATATAACAAATTCCTGATAAGGAATGAATACTGGGAAGAAGCGCCGATCATGCAGGCAATGTTCATAAGGTCACAAAGAAGATGAAGATCAAGCAAAAATTAGAATATGATTATTTTCTAATGGCTCAACAAAGTAAAGTTAAATTTCCTTATACCAACTTCAGAAAACGTTATGAACTGACGGTTTTTTGGTTACCCGGAACGGTAATTCCCGCTTTGAGGCCACATATCTTAGACTTATCTCCCGTGGGAATCAAGAGAAAAAACCGGTGGGGGAATATTTATTATTCTAATAAACGCATTAAGGGATGTTATTATATGCGAATTGCTCTCTGGTCAACTGGACAGGGAGGAGCCCTTGAGACACCAATCTGCAAAACGATGTTCTATTTTACGGGGAAAATCGCTTTCTTCGCCCGTTTCAGAGCGTAAGGGCCAAGGAGAGGCCTGGGTGACAGGCAGGCCTCCCTGAAAGACCCCTGTAGGGGCAAACGGCGCCGGTCAGCTAGCCGGGAGGCCAATGCATCGCCCGCCCGCCGAGAAGATGGACGTGAAGGTGAAAAACCGTCTGTCCGCCGTTGGCGCCCGTATTAATGACCGTCCGGTAGCCCTCTGAGGCAAATCCAAGCTGGTGTGCTATCTTTCCCACCGCCGCCAAGAGGTGATTCGCCAAGCCATGGGGGCCGGTGTCCATGGCGTTGAGAGAATCCAAATGGACCCGGGGAATGACAAGAATATGGATCGGCGCCTGGGGATTGATGTCGTGAAACGCCACACAATGGTCGTCCTCATAGACCAGTGTCACCCCGGCTTTCCCGTCGGCAATGTCGCAGAAGATGCATTTTTTCATCTTTTTCCCCTCACTTTTTCGTAATAACACTCCGTTGACCTGCACCACATATTGGCGAAAGCGGTCCATCCCAGAGGCCCCGATCTCCTGCTCCACGCCGAGCATGAACGCACGGGTGCGGCGGCCGTAAACTTCTCCCAGCTCCGCGGTGAAACGGTCAATAACAGCGGCGGTATCCCGTAATTCATGGCGAGACTCGTCGGGGAGATAGGAGAGAAGATTGTCGGCATAACAGACGATTCGCTCCTCGACTGTTTCCGGAAGAAAATCCTGGTCCGGCAGTCCCAGGCGCAGTGCCTCCGCACGGTCGATGCCGACACCCATGTGGCGCTCGCCGATTCTGGCCGCCCCTTCCGGAAACCGGGCCTCACGAATCATCGCTCCGCCGGCGACACCATGCTCCACGGTCCGCTTCGCCCGGCACCGCCCCACATCGTGGAGGATAGCCCCCAGTTCCAGGATCCCAAGATCGATTTCTTCCCGGCCGGGATGGATCCTCCCGAGAAATAGAGCCGTATCCCGAACGATGCGGGCATGCTCCACCATTCCCGCTTGCCATTCGGGCCTCCAGGCGAGAAGATGGGTCTCAAGGAATTCCCAGGCCCTGGCGATTTCCCGGTCGTCTACTGTGGCCATAATCTCTCAAAGCAGTCCGGTGAGCAAGAAAAAGGGGCTTCAATGTACCTAAATTGGGGTTCATCTGTCAACTCTTCAGATACTTTAGAACCATAGCCCCACTTTGCTGTCTATTTGAGGCAGAAATAGGGAATCCATTGTGTCTGATGGCTCTATTTGGTCACTCCCAGCCCATAAAGTGACCGTTGCAAAAAAAATCGATCTGCGGCTCCCGGCGGCAATCAGAGCATGGCCGGGAAACCGTTTTTGTCATCTGCCTGTTACATCATCTTGCATTTTATTGCGGTTCATTCTATTCTAAGCCATGTGCACCATCGTGCTTTACCAAAACGTTTCGGCGGAATATCCCTTGATCATAGCCTCCAACAGGGATGAACGGTATGCCAGGCCGTCGTCTCCCCCGTCTGTTCTGGGGGAACGCCCCCGTATCATCGGCGGCAGCGATATTAAGGCCGGGGGAACCTGGATGGGGGTCAACCAATTCGGATTGTGGGTCGGAATCGCCAATCGGGCGGCAGCGGCGCTGCCCGATCCGCGCCGGCGCTCCCGGGGGCTTCTCTGCATTGATCTGCTTCGGGATAAGAGCAGCCGTCATGTCCTGTCGAAGCTCAGCAAGATCAACCTGGATAACTACAATCCGCTGATTCTGGCCGTTGCCGACCGTGAGTCCGGGTTTGCCGTGTCCAACGGAACGGACAGAGATCCCAGGATCATAGAGCCTGGGTTCCATGTCCTGACCAATGCCGGCTTTGATCAGGACGGAGACCCCCGAAGAGAAGGGGTCCGGAAAAGGCTTCTGGCGCAAACCGCAACGGGCCCGATGCCGACGGCTCAAGTTCTGGCGGGGTTGATGAAAGATCACGGGGAACACGGCACCGAGGCCCTCTGCATTCACGGGGATGGGGGAGGAACGCGGTCGAGCACCATCCTGGCGCTCCATGAGAATCTGGCCGATTCACGGTACTATTATGCCGACGGTCCCCCCTGCAGAACCGGTTACAGCGATTACAGCTTTCTCTTTTCAGAGGGCACGGCAACCGATCCCGGAGTGACAAATGGGTGGGGCACTGATATACTTTCCTGACATGAACTGACGGGAGGGACCATGAGATACATATCGAACGAAAAGATTGAATTTACAAAGGGTCTGGAAGGTGTTATTTCCAATAGCACCCAGATCGGCTACGTGGACGGAGAGGCGGGCAAGCTCTACTACCGGGGCTACGATGTGGATGATCTGGCCGAACACTCGACCTATGAGGAGACCGCCTACCTTCTTTTATACGGCAAGCTCCCGAACCAGAAGGAACTGGCGGCTTTTTCGAAGAAGCTGGCGTCCTACCGGGCCCTTCCCAGCAACGTGCTCGATCGTCTGGTGGATATGCCCTGCCCCTGTCATCCCATGTCCATGCTGAGAACCGGGGTCTCCCTACTGGAATGCATGGACGAAAGCTGCCCCATCGCCGAGGACCTGGAGAGCAAGAAGGAATACGGCATCAAGCTGATCGCCCAGATGGCGACGCTGACCGCGGATATCGCGCGACACCGGGAGAACCTCTCCCCTGTGGAGCCGGACCCCAGCCTCTCCCACGCCGCCAATTTCCTCTACATGCTCAACGGAAAACGGTCAGAGCCCCTGGCCGAACGGGTGATGGATGTGGCACTCATCCTTCATGCGGACCACGGCATGAATGCTTCCACCTTTGCATCCATGGTCGTGGCCTCCACACTGAGCGATCTCTACTCGGCCATAACAGCAGGAATTGGCAGTCTGAAAGGCCCTCTCCACGGCGGTGCCAATGAACGGGTCATCCAGATGCTCAAGGGCCTCTCGTCTGTTGAAGAGGCCGAGGCTTTCGTGGAACGGGCCATCAGCAAGAAAGAGAAAATCATGGGTTTCGGCCACCGGGTCTACAAAGCCTACGACCCAAGAGCGAAGATCTTTCAGGGATATGCCAGGGAACTGACCGAACTGACGGGGAACGATTCTCTTTATGCCATCGCACAAACCATAGAAAAGCGGGTCACCGAGGCCTACGCCGAAAAAGGCATTCTGCCCAACGTCGACTTCTACTCAGGTTTGATCTACCACTCCCTCGGCATCGACGGAAGCATTTTCACGCCCATTTTCGCGGTCAGCCGAATTGCGGGATGGGTCGCCCGGGTCGTCGAGTACCTGGACGACAACCGGCTTTTCCGGCCGCGGGCCATTTACAATGGCCCCCTGGACGTCCCCTATATCCCCGTAGAAGAACGAGAATAGGGCAACACCGGCCCGTAAGGGACGCCGGTCCTGCAGCGGGCGACCCGGTCTGGATCGAATCCGCCTATTCAGCCGTAACCTTGGCGTTCTCTACGATCACGTCATACCGGTAGCCGCCGCCGAAATCCTTGTCCGTGGCCAAGACGCCGCTCACTATGATCGTATCACCCACCTTTGCGCTGTCGCTTGAGGTCACCGTGAGATCGTTCTTTCCCGCCTCACCTGTTCCGTCCTGAATGTGGATCCAGTTGGTCCCCAGAATCTGGGCGCTGAACTTGACGACCTTGCCCCGCACCACGACTTCTTTGCCTGAAAGGGCCGCGGGATCAGCGTAGAGTTCGGCAATGGAACTGCCGCCCTCGGCCTTGGTAATCCCCGAGAGATCGACCGGCGCCTTCACCGGTTTTTCGGCAACCACGGTTTCCTCCTGGGCGGGGGCAGCCGCGGTGACAGGCGCTTCCCCATGTACTGAGGCAGGTGCCTCCCCGTGTCCAGCGCCTTCAACCTGCACGGCGGACACGAAGTAAACCTTACCAAAGTCCCGGTTCAGCGATTCGCTGTGGAAGTTGGCCATGGCCATGCCGTGGGGAAAAGTGACATGGTCACCCACCTCGACCTGAAACTGAGGCGCCGCCGCCCAAACCTTTTCCGTCCCCGTATCAACCTGGATATAGGTGTATCGGCTGGCATCAAGGGTCTCCAGGACAGGGCCGTGGACTTGTGGGGTACTGGGGATCTGCTGAGCCCCGGGGGGCGTCTGCTGTGCCCCGGGGGGCATCGCCTGATGCACGTCGGCGGGCATTTCGAGCGCCGCCTTTTCCGGCGCTGCGGTCTGTGAAACCTGGGGTTTACAGGCTGCCGTGGCAGCGGTTAAGAGCAAAACGGTACCGATCAACGATATAATTCTTTTCACGAATTTCCCTCCATAACAGATTGCCGGGGTCATCCTGCCCCGAAAAACGCGACGCGCGACCTATGGCAAGGGCTGGCCTGTTACGCACCGCCAAAACAAAAAGATGTGCACCCGTCTCGAATCAGGCGACCTTGGAAAAGGAGTTGGACTTGGCACCACAGACCGGGCAGGTGTCCGGCGCCTCTCCCTCACAGGTATAGCCGCAGACGTTGCAGACATGGTAGTCGACTTCCGGCATGGTGTCGAGACGCTCCAGGGCTCGCTGGTAGAGTTCGGCGTGGATCTTCTCTACGGCATTGGCGTATTGGAAACTCCGTTCCGCCGCCTTTTGCCCCTCTTCCTGAGCCTTCTTGATCATCTCGGGGTACATGCTCTTGAACTCATGGGTTTCACCGTCGACGGCGGCCTTCAGGTTTGCTGCCGTATCCTTGACGCTGCCGAGAGCCCGAAGGTGGGCGTGGGCGTGAACCGTTTCGGCCGCAGCGGCCGCCCTGAAAAGCTTTGCCGCCTGGGAATATCCCTCCTTCTCGGCCTGCTTGGCATAGGCCAGATACGTCCGATTGGCCTGGGACTCACCGGCAAAGGCTTCCTGCAGATTCTTCTCCGTTGCGCTCATTCACCATCTCCTTTCATGCTGTTTATAGGCTGGGCGATGGGCCCTGCCGGTCGGGCGAAACGATTCGCCCTCCTGCACTATCGGGCCTAGGGCATTGCCGCCTTATGGGTTTTGACAATCGACCCGTCTGGTTTGTTGTAACAGCTGAAGCCGTAATGGACCTCGGCCCCCGAATCTCCCATCATGCCGACAACAATACCCTCCACGTAATAACCGTTTTCCGTCATGTTCACCTTGCCCATTTCAGTAATTCGGGCAAAATCAGCCTGGGGCGCCGCCTTCAGCGCTGCCTGTCGGCAGTTTTCTCCAGCCTGCCACTTCTCCTTGCTCACCAGGCGCTGATACCAGCTCTCGACCTGGGGGACCTCCGTCTTGATGATCAGAAACACGACCAGAGCCATGATGGAAAGGATGAAGAAAAGCTCGGGACGGGCCTTTTTTCTTACCTCTCGCCGGGGCGCTGGCGGTTGGTGCCGGTTGTCCACATACACTCCAACTTGAAATCATGAGGCACAGGAATGCGACATGCAGTCAAGAAATATACCCCGATGAACAAATTATGGCAAGATGAAAAGTGGCGGCGCTGGAAATCGGATGGTACTGGCGATGAACGGTGGGCGCTTCCAAGGGGAGCGTGATCTTTTGAACGCCGTCAGGAGATGACAGAAATCTCCTCTGGGAGGCTACATTCCTTCCTCGTAGGGACAGGCTCGGTTCCGCCCCTGGGACTTGGCTGCATAGAGGGCCTTGTCGGCAGCGCTGGTGAGCTTTTCCACCAAAGCGTCTTCCCATTCCTCTTTCATTTCGGCAACGCCGATACTGGCAGTGATCTTGATCCCCTTGTGGCTGATCTCACCGGTTGCGTTACGAATAATAAAGTTGTAGTTCTCGATACTCTCCCGAATGCTTTCGGCTTTTGCCACCCCCTCAGCCAAAGTCGTACCGGGCATGACCAGGGAAAACTCCTCCCCTCCATAGCGGGCGCCGAAACAACGCACCTGTTCCCGGTCGGCGAACTCGTCGACCTTCTCCTTCAGAATTTTTGATACGGTAGCCAGGGCCTGGTCACCGATCTGGTGGCCGTAGGTATCGTTAAACTTTTTGAAATGGTCGATATCGAGCATGATAAAAGCATGGGGTCGTCCCTCCCGGAGGAAGGCGTCTGCCGCGCCCTTGAGATAGTCGTCCAGTGCCCGCCGGTTGTTGAGGCCCGTAAGACCGTCGGTCTTGCTGAGCTTATCGAGTTCGGAAACATCTTTTTCCATCACCGCGACCACATCATGAAAGGCGGTTCTCAGATCCTTGATCATCTCCCGGGGGTCTTTGCCGGTTTCAATACCGGTAACCGTTTTCGTCTCCAGGGCTTTGATATCCCCCCGTCTTCGCTTCATCAACTCCTGGAAATCTTCTATCAGCTTTTCAGATTCCCGGACCGTCTCTTCCAGTTTCCGGATATAGGGGGCGCTCAGGATCTTTTCCTGCTGCCGCACCAACTCCTTAAAACTCGCCTCCGTATATTCGCGGGCGCTGATGAGCTTTTTTAAAAGCCCGTGGATCTGTGCCTTCTGGGTATTCGAAAGGTAATCGTGATCTTTCAGGTCGCGCATATAGAGCACCAGTGACCGCCATTTTGAATCGGTGGGGACACCGGCCTTGTCCAGGGTCACACAAAGCTTGTCGGTGCAGGAAAAATCGCAATGCTCTCTGACCAGGGTGCTTGACGTCTCTTTTATTTCCACGATCCACTCCTCCTGCTCGCCTTTCGGCGCCATCCGGTTTGGTTTGAAAAGGGAAGGGCGGTCAAATTACCGCTCGACGACGGTACAGGCGCCTTCAGATGCAAGCTTGACCGTCCATGGTGCCCGGAAATAACGTCGGGAGACCATAAAGGGGTGAGCCCTATGGCCCAACTGGTCCCCCCTCGTCCCAAAAGGCCGCTGGGCGGCCCGCTTCTTCCTGATGCAGGTTCTATCGGCAGGAGCGGAGATAAACTTTAGTCGATTTCATGAACGAGGGTGACGCTGGCCCGGACGGTCACGTCACCGGAGGAGATGGGCGGCTCTGTGTGATCCATGGCCATGGCCGTCCGCATGGAGAATCCTTCCGTCTTCATCCGCACGGGCGTTGCCACGGCTTCGTCCAGGGTCAGGGAGAGCACCCGGACGAGCCGCACCGAGGCCGCATCCGCGGCGGACCGGGCATCGGCCATGGCGTTGGCCGTTGCCTGTCCGATGGCCTCAGCCCGGTACTTGCGGGGATCGGACAGGTCAAACCCGATGGAATCGATCCTGTTGGCACCTCCCTCGCTGGCGGCACCGATAATTTTTCCCGCAAGCCTCAGCCGGGTTGTCTTGATATGGAGGGTGTTGGACACGGTGTACCCGACGATCCGGGGCCGCCAGTCCTGCGGCGCCTGACGGGGCCGGGGCGACCAGTTGGGCTGCACCTGAAACTGACCGGTCTGGTAATCCTCCCTGGTCAGCCCCACCCCCTCGAGCGCCTGGATCACCGCTTTCATCTTGACCGAATTCTCTTCGAGCGCTCCCTCCGCCGTTTCCTCTTCGGTTACGACGCCGACGCTCAATCGGAGCCGGTCGGCAGGAACCTGGAGCAGCGCCTCGCCTCGGACCGAGAGCCGGGGCACCGGCTCTTCCGGGGCACCGCCTGCGGCAAGGGCCATTGGTCCGGACGCCATGACCACGGCCATGACCAAAACGAACTGGGTGCTCAGATGTCTCATCGGTTTCTCTCCTTATTTTGCTCCCGTTACCGTCATTTCCCCCGGCAGATGGAGCGACGATACGGCGGCCGCGAGCTCATGCTTGTTATGGATGGCGATTTCGATCCCTTGCTCCAGCGTCA